>JAGOGG010000084.1 GCA_017996795.1 Sediminibacterium sp.
TCTTTTGAGTCCAACGCTGTTTACTCCACCATAACTAAGTGGATTGCGGACTGCTTTTATATAAGGTGGCACATCTTTGCTTACTAAGCTTCCTCCAGCAATAAATGTATATTGGCCAATATTTACAAATTGATGAACCGCACTTACACCCCCCACAACAGCCCAATCACCAATCGTTACATGCCCTGCTACTTGTACACTATTGCTCATGATAACATGGCTGCCAATAATACAATCGTGCGCAATATGGCTGTACGCCATGATTAAGCAATGATTGCCAATGACCGTTTTGCCTCGGTCTTCTGTTCCTCTGTTGATGGTTACAAATTCTCTGATAGTAGTATGATCCCCAATTTCTACCGTTGTTTTCTCACCAACAAATTTTAAATCTTGTGGAATAGCACCTAATACCGCACCAGGAAATATGCGACAATTCTTTCCAATTCTGGTGCCATCCATAATGGTAACATTGCTCCCAATCCAAGTGCCTTCGCCCACTTGAACATCTCCGTGAATAACGGTAAATGGATCAATTTTTACATTGGGGGCAATGCGTGCATTGGGATCAATATATGTATAAGGATGCGTCATATTTTTTGTTTCAATTGTAAGATACGATTTTGATTGCTTTAGCTGTCTGCTCTTCTTACTACTTGCGCAACTAAATCGGCTTCTGTGGCAACTTTCCCTCCTACATAAACCGTGCCTCTCATTTCACAAATGCCTCTTCTAATAGGCCCTAAGAATTCTAATTTTAATACCATGGTATCTCCAGGCCTAACCATTTGTTTGAATTTACAATTGTCTATTTTTAAAAAATAGGTGTCGTATTTTCCTTCTGGCATAGAATTGATACAAAGAATACCACCTGTTTGTGCCAATGCTTCAATTTGCAATACCCCCGGCATGACTGGATTTCCGGGGAAATGTCCGGGAAAAAACCATTCATTAAAACTTACATTCTTGATACCAACAATATAAGTGTCGGTTAATTCAATGATTTTATCAACCAATAAAAATGGATGTCTGTGTGGTAATGTTTTTTCTATTTGCTCCAAAGTGTACACGGGTGGTACAGTTGGATCATAAGTAGGAACACCCTTCACGTGTTTGTTTTTTTTGATGTATTGCTTTATTTTTTTAGCAAACTCAACATTTGAACTATGTCCTGGTCTATTGGCAATAATTCTGGCTTTGATAGGGTATCCAATCAATGCTAAGTCGCCTACCACATCAAGGAGCTTGTGTCTGGCTGGTTCATTCGGAAACCTTAATTCTAAGTTGTTCAAATAGCCTTCACTTTTAACTGCTATTTCTTCTTTCTTGAAAATTTTAGCTAAGCGAGTCATTTCTGCATCTGTAATGGGTTTGTCTACCACCACAATGGCATTGTTAATGTCTCCCCCCTTGATTAATTCGTTGTTTAATAACATTTCTAGCTCGTGTAAAAAACAAAATGTTCTACAAGGAGCAATTTCTGTTTTGAAGTCTTTGATGGTTTTTAAACCAGCATGTTGGGTTCCTAAAACAGGGCTATTGAAATCAATCAATGTGGTTATTTGATAGTCCATCGCAGGCAAAGCCACCATTTCAACTCTTTTGCCTTCATCGTAATGATAAATATTTTCATCTAAGCTGTACCAAATTTTGGCAGCTTCTTGTTCTAAAACACCTGTATCTTCTATTAAAGAAATAAATGGAGCAGAACTTCCATCCATGATAGGAATTTCAGGACCATTCACTTCAATCAATACATTGTCTACCCCCATTCCTACTAAGGCAGCTAAAATATGCTCTACCGTACTCACTTTTGCTTCACCCACTTGGAGGGTTGTTCCTCTACTGGTATCGGTTACTAAGTCACAATCGGCCTTAATAATGGGTTTATTGGGTAAATCGGTACGCTGAAATTGAATACCAAACCCGGGATTAGCAGGCTTTAAAACCATATCTACCAATACACCAGTGTGCAAGCCTGTTCCACTAATTTGAATGGGTTGAGATAAAGTATGTTGTTTCTCGGGATTAAAATTCATATCCATAGTTCCGCGCTTTAAGACTGCGAAATTAAGTTATCCCAATGGTTTAACCACATATTACGATTTAACCCTATCAGAAAGTAGTTCTGCTACTAGTTTTTCTAGAGCTTGAATCCTTTTCTCGGTTTCTGGTAAATTACGGGTTGCAGCTTGAACCCTTAATGAACTGGTATAATCAAAAGCTGGATAACCGTTTACTGATTTATTCGGCTCTTTAATGGTTTTGGTAATGCCACTTCTGCCGCCAATTTTAGTGCCATCTGCAATACTTAAATGACCTGCTACACCAGTTTGTCCACCCATCATTACATATTTGCCCACTTTTGAACTGCCGCTAATGCCAGATTGTGCAGCTATGACTGTATTGCTACCAATTTCAACATTATGGGCTATTTGTACAAGATTGTCAATTTTGGCTCCCTTTTTAATAATGGTTGAACCCATGGTAGCACGGTCGATAGTGGTATTAGCTCCTATTTCAACAAAATCCTCTACTACAACATTACCCAATTGAGGTACTTTGGTAAAACTACCGTCTGCCTGTGGAGCAAATCCAAATCCATCACTTCCTATTACAACACCCGCATGTACAATCACATTATTGCCAATTACACAGTCTTTGTAAATGGTAACTCCTGGATAAATGGTGGTGTTTTCTCCCACAGTTACGTTGTTGCCCAAATAGACCCCAGGATAAATTTTACTATTGTTCCCAATTTTCACTTGATCTCCAATAAAAGCAAAAGCTCCAATATAAACAGATGAACCCATACTGACAGATTCGGCTATATAACTAGGTTGTTGAATACCCGTTAATTGATTGGCAGCCATTTCCTGGTACTTCGTCATTAATACTGCAAAAGCACTGTAAGCATCTGGAACCCTTATTAAGGTTGCATTTACAGGCGCTTTTAATTGTAAGGATTGGTTCACAATTACCACCGATGCTTGTGTAGAATATAAATAGTCTTCGTATTTAGGGTTGGCTAAAAAAGAAATTTGAGAAGGTTTTGCTTCTTCAATTTTACCAAAAGAAACAACTATAGCATTTGCATCTCCTTCAATAGTTCCGTTGATCATTAATCCAATCTGGGCTGCGCTAAACTGCATAAAAGTGAGTTAGGTTAACAGACAAATGTAGAATTTTTTTATCTGCGATGAAAGATTTTGCTGTATCATAGAATTATCTACTTCCGTAATATCTTTTACTGTTCCATCTTTATAGAGGATATTGATTTTCTCTTCTTTGCTTTGATAAGTAGTATTGGTTGCAATACCAGTAAAGCAAAGAAAATTGGCTTCTTCCTCATTTACCCCAAACTGCTGCATCACCTGTTGTTTTTTTGCTTCTACAAAAGACCCTTCAAAAGGAGTTGCTTGAATACTGGTTTTATAAATATTTCTGTTAAGCATTCTCATGCAAAGCAACGACAGCACTTTGTCTGAGTGGGTACTCCACTTTTTGATAGCACTGATTACATCAAAATCATCCATTAAACAAAAACGCTTGATGGTTTCTGCGTTCATTGGCCCATTAAATTCCCCTAAGAAAAAGTCTACTTGTGATCCAGTTGCTAAACTATTTCGATGGTCATTGTAAATACTCCTTACTCTTTGAATAATTTTCACCAACATTTTTTCTGCAGACAAAACGGTTTTATGCAAATAAACTTGCCAATACATTTGTCTTCTTGCAACTAAAAATTTTTCTACACTGTAAATGCCTTTTTCTTCAATCATGAGTTGCCCTTGATGTACAGTAAGCATCTTCAAAATTCGATCGTACCCTATTACTCCTTCGCTTACACCAGAGAAAAAACTGTCTCTGCTTAAGTAATCCATTCTGTCTACATCTAATTGACCGCTTATTAATTGATGAAGAAATGGTTTATGGTATTGGTTGGTGAATATATCTATTGCTAAACTTAACTGCCCGTTCAATTCGTTATTCATGAGTTGCATAATTTGAAGTGAAAGGTCTTCGTGGTGAACTCCTAACACCAATTCATGCTCTAATGCGTGTGAAAAGGGCCCATGCCCAATATCATGTAATAAAATGGCAGCTTTAACTGCTATTTCTTCGTCTTTGGTGATTTCTATTTCTTTGCTCCTGAGCTCGTTTACCACATTGCACATTAGATGGTATGCTCCTAATGAATGATGTAATCTGGTGTGAACAGCGCCTGGATAAACCAATTGCGCCATGGCCATTTGTTGAATTCTTCTCAAACGCTGATAAAATGGATGGCCAATAATGGAAAAAATGAGTGGGTGACTAATCGTGATAAAACCATATACTGGGTCGTTGATAATTTTTCTTTTCGGATTGGCCATGCTGTTGCTGAATTGTTAATAAAGGTAGTATTTAGTACTACAAACAAAATTATAAATAGCTTAGCAATATGGCAATTGCACAGATATTATGGGTAGACGACGAAATTGAAAGTCTTCAGTCGCAAAAAATCTTTTTAGAAACCAAGGGGTATGCCGTGCATACATTAACCAATGGATATGATGCGATTGAATATATTCAACATCATTCAGTTGATGTAGTGCTTATGGATGAGAGCATGCCCGGGATTACCGGGTTAGAAACCCTAACTCGAATGAAGCAATTGCAACAAAGATTGCCCATTGTGCTGATTACTAAAAATGAGACAGAGAATTTGATGGATGAAGCTATTGGAAGTCAAATTGCTGATTATTTGATTAAACCAGTGAATCCGAATCAGGTATTACTTAGTTTAAAAAAAATCATTGATAACAAAAGATTGGTTGCAGAAAAAACAACCGTTTCCTATCAGCAACAGTTTAGTGAATTATTTATGGCACTTTCAGGTAATCCTGATTACCAAGAGTGGATGGATTTGTACAAAAAATTAGTGTATTGGGAATTGGAAATGGAAAAAAGCGATAGCCCAGAAATGCGAGAGATTTTTTACAACCAAAAAAAAGAAGCCAATGCGGCTTTTGGAAAATTCATTTCTAAAAATTATGAGAAATGGGTAGCGTCTCCTGCAGCAGATGCGCCCATCATGAGCCACCAATTATTACAGTTCAAAGTACTTCCACATTTAGAGCCGGCAGTTCCGCTTTTTTTTATTCTTATAGATAATTTACGATACGACCAATGGAAAGCGATTGAGCCCATATTTGCCGAAAGTTTCAGGGTTACTGAAGAAGACAGTTTTTATTCTATACTACCTACTGCCACACAGTATTGTCGCAATGCAATTTTTGCGGGTATGATGCCAGCAGAGATAGAAAAAAAATTCCCACAGTTATGGAAAAATGACGAGGAAGAAGGGGGTAAAAATCTGCATGAGCAAGAATTCTTGGCCGCACAATTAAAACGATTAAAAAAGGACTCCATTAAGTTTAGTTATCACAAAATATTGAATCACCAGGATGGACAACAACTGGTCAACAATATGCATAATTTGATGGGCAATGATTTGAATGTAATCGTGTATAATTTTGTAGACATGCTCAGTCATGCAAGAACAGAAATGGAAGTGTTGAAAGAATTGGCCAGTGATGAAGCCAGTTACAGAAGTTTAACGAAGAGTTGGTTTGAACACAGTCCATTGCATCAAGCACTTAAAAAAGTTTCAGATAAAAAAATCAGAATTGTATTGGCAACCGACCATGGAAGTGTTCGAGTAAAAACACCACACAAAGTAATTGGAGACAAACAAACAACTACCAATTTGAGATACAAACATGGTAGGAATTTGAATTATGACGATAAAGAAGTGCTGGCATTTAGGGACCCTTTAAAAGCAGGGTTGCCAGTGCCCAGTATTAATTCATCTTTCATTTTTGCCAAAGAAGACGGGTTTTTATGTTATCCCAATAACTATAACCATTATGTGAACTATTATAAGAATAGTTTTCAGCATGGAGGCATTAGCTTAGAAGAAATGATTGTTCCACTCATCAAAATGGACTCAAAAGCTTAGTTGTTGGGAATTTCTACCCATTTTGTGGATAAAACCATTGCCAATTAAGTAGCACGAAGTTTAAATTTGTTGCGCTATGAAATACACGCAATCAACATTGGACAAGCTGGAAGATATTTTAGGTGAATCTGAATATGTTGTTAGATATGAAAGAGGCACTTTTCAAAGCGGATGGTGTTTATTAGAAGCCAGAAGGGTAGTGGTTTTAAATAAGTTTTTAAATACCGAGGGAAGAATAAACACATTGATGGAAATTATTCCCCAACTCAATATCCAGTTTGATAAGTTAACACTCGAGTCTCAAAAGCTTTACGAAGAAGTGGTGAAAAAATCCGTTACAGTAACCGAATAATTGCGTCTTTTACGGTAGTGTCCAAACAAATTTAGCTTAGTTTTAGTAGGTGAAACCAACCCAATTAAACATTCAGTTTTTAGGAACAGGAACCAGTACTGGAATTCCTATGATTGGGTGTAGTTGTGAAGTATGTTTGTCTAGCAATGCAAAAGATCTACGATTAAGAACCAGTGTGTTGGTGCAAAGTGCAGAAACCAGTTTGGTCATTGATACTACGCCCGATTTTAGGTATCAAATGCTTAGAAGTAAAACCACTCATTTAGATGCTGTTTTATTTACGCATCAACATAAAGATCATATTGCAGGCTTAGATGATATTAGGGCTTTCAATTTTTTTTCTGGTAAAGCAATGGATATTTATGCAGATGCATCTACAGAAGACGCCATTAGAAGAGATTTCTATTATGCTTTTTCAGATAATAAATATCCTGGAACTCCTGAGTTGCAAATGCATCCCATTGGAGATGCCCCTTTTTATGTAGGCGATATCCATATTCAACCAATAAAAGTAATGCACCATCGAATGCCTGTATTAGGTTTTAGATTGGGAAACTTTACCTATATCACCGATGCCAATTACATTGAACAATCGGAGTTAGATAAAATTAAAGGTTCTAAAGTTTTAGTATTAAATGCGTTAAGAAAAGAAAAACATTTGTCGCATTTTACCTTAGAAGAAGCGATCAATATTGCTCAATTAACCGGTGTTCCTGAAGTATATTTTACCCATATTAGTCACCAGCTAGGATTGCATGATGCTATAAATGCAGAGTTACCCAGTCATGTTCAACTAGCTTACGATGGGCTCTGTGTTTGTTTGTAATCCCGCAATTTTTTGCGGCAGTGAAAAAATTTATAAAAGACTATTTACAATTCTCGAAAAAAGAAAGAATTGGTTTGGGTGTGCTATTATTGTTCATGGGTTTATTCCTTTACTTACCCATTTTAATCAAGCCATATACTCAACCACTTCAACAGTCTGATACAGCCTGGCTAAATGGGTTGAACTATATGGACAGTGGTAAAAATCAACATTTTCAAACACCTGATTTTATCAGTACAAAGACAAAGCCCGCCTACTTTTATTTTGATCCCAATACTGCAACAGAACTTCAGTTACTGACTTTGGGGTTAACTCCTAAAAATGTGCAAACTATTTTAAATTATAGAAACAAGGGCGGGCAATTTAGGTTGCCCGAAGATTTTTTAAAGATTTGGGGGATTAAAACCGCTGTGGCTAAAGCATTGATTCCTTTTATTCGAATTGCCTTACCCAAGGGGCCACAAAGAAACCCAGGGTTTAACAATAGCGGCAGCTATAATCCCACTTATAGCCCTAAAAAAATCCCCATCCTTGATATTAATTTGGCTTCAATAGAAGAATGGGAAGCATTGCCTGGAATAGGGCCTGTTTTGGCAAAAAGAATTGTGAAATACAGAGAAAAGTTGGGGGGATTTACTGAAACAGCAGATATCAGCAAGACCTACGGAATTTCCGATTCTTTATTTAACCAACTACAACCATTTCTTCAAGTGAGTAATATGGGCAAGCCCTCCATCAATACAGCCAGCGTGGCTTTGCTGCAAAAAGCGGGGGTTTCCTCCGCCATAGCTGTTGCCATTGTTGAGTATCGAAAACAATACGGGTTATTTGCATCTTTGGAAGAGTTAAAAAAAATTGTCTTTATTCAACCCGCTCAATTTCAGGAACTATTGCTGTTGGTAAAACTGTGAATATTTTAACTCTTTTTTTTAAGTCAACTTACCAGTAAAATCCCCTAGATTTGCTCCACAAACTAACTAACGGTTGTTTGTTTTAGGGGGTCGGAAAGAACGTGCTTGCTCTGCTCCGACCCCCGTCTATTTAAAACTAAGCAAATGCATTTTCAGGAGACAGAGTTAACACAACAGGTTTCAGCAACAGCTAAAGATTTTGCAGAACAATACATTCGACCACATGTGATGGAATGGGATGAGGCACAATTTTTTCCAGAAGCGCTTTTTAGAGAAATGGGAAAGTTGGGATTAATGGGCGTATTGGTTCCTGCAGAATACGGTGGTGCTGGTTTAGGGTATTTTGAGTACAATGCCATTATACAAGAAATAGCCAAAGTATGCGGTAGTATTGGATTAAGCGTTGCTGCCCATAATTCTCTTTGTACCAACCATATTTTATCTTTTGGTAATGAAGAGCAAAAGCAACGTTGGTTGCCTAAGTTGGCTACAGCAGAATGGATAGGTGCTTGGGGATTAACAGAGCCTAATACAGGAAGTGATGCTGGAAACATGAAAACAACTGCAGTGAAAGAAGGTGACCATTGGGTATTAAATGGAACCAAGAGCTGGATTACCCATGGTAAAACTGGGGAGATTGCAGTGGTTATTTGTAGAACTGGTGAGCCTAGAACCAGTGGTAATTCCACCGCTTTTGTTGTGGAAAGAGGAACTGCAGGCTTTAGTGCTGGCAAAAAGGAAAACAAATTGGGAATGAGAGCCAGTGAAACAGCAGAAATGATTTTTGACAATTGCATCATCCCAGACAGCAATCGTTTGGGGGCTGTGGGGGATGGTTTTAGACAAGCAATGAAAATATTAGATGGGGGTAGAATTTCCATAGCAGCTTTATCTGCAGGTATTGCTAAGGGCGCTTATGAAGCAGCTTTACAGTATGCGCAGGAAAGGCATCAATTTGATCAACCCATTGCTTCTTTTCAAGGGATTAGCTTTAAATTGGCCGATATGGCCACCGAAATCATGGCTTCCGACCTTTTGATTTGGCAGGCTTGCGACTTGAAGAATAGGGGAGAGAAAGTGACCAGAGAGGGAGCAATGGCTAAGTATTATGCCAGTGAAGTAGCGGTAAAAACAGCTACAGAAGCGGTCCAAATTTTCGGGGGATATGGTTATACAAAAGATTTTCCTGTAGAAAAGTACTATCGTGACGCAAAATTATGTACTATTGGGG
>JAGOGG010000269.1 GCA_017996795.1 Sediminibacterium sp.
ATAGAAATAGACCAATAACTATGATACGTCTGCTATTAACCCCCTTTATTTTAGCTGCTATGTTTTTGTATGCCTGGTTTCCAGAAAAACACTCTAAGGAAAACAATTAATGTACCTGCCTATTCTTCCATTGGTATTTGCCGAACTTGCCCAGCCAACCTGCAATTACTGTGTACACAATATGAAAGGGTTGCATCACCGGAAAAAGAATTAACGACTTTTCGAGTTTATAAAATCTCGCCACTGGCCATAAAAAATACAACTCTACTAAAGTTTTGATGGCAATAATCCAAACGGTCCAAAACAAGATATCAATCAAAAAAAGACCAGCCAAGAGTCCAATCAATAAGCTTGCATTAAACAGGTACACCAATAACAATACCCCAACTATTTTTTTGTCCTTGTAACTATCTGCCTTACTTGCCCAGCGAATACGCTGCTGAATAAATGAAGCCCAGTTGGGCATCGGTGCTGTGGCAACAACCATTTCATCAGAAAATAAATAAGCCAACCTATTGGGAAACTGCTTTTTCATTTTATGCATTAAGAACATATCATCTCCACTGGCTAAATGATCAATGCCTTTAAACCTACCTACTTCTTCAAATGCTTTTTTGCTGTAAGCCAAATTAGCGCCATTGCACATACTGTGAGAACCAGCTGATACAGCGGCGGCTGTAATCCCCTGTAAACTCAAAAAATCCAATACCTGAAACTGACCACTAAATTGTCCATTTAAAGTAAACATGACAGGAGCTGCAATAAATACCGGGTCCTTAGTCAAAATCATTGCATTAAAATATTGCAACCAATGGGGAGGTGCCATGCAATCTGCATCGGTTGTAACAATCCAAGAGCCGGTTGATTTTTCTACCGCAATCTCAATCGCTTTTTTCTTATACGCATTGGTGGATTGTCCGTCTAAAAAATCTTTCAGATGAATCAATTGAACCTGCGGATTCTTATTTGCCAAGCGAAGCACCAATTCGGCAGTATCATCCGTTGAATGATCATCTACCACGATGATTTCATACAAAGGATAATTCTGCACTAAAATGCTCTGAATGCATTTTTCAATATTGGCCGATTCATTTCTAGCAGGGATAATAATAGAGAAGAAAACAGCTGGCTCAAGGGCAGTTGAAAATTCAAAAGGCTTTAAAGCAACAAACCAGTAGCGATAAACCAGTATCAGTCCGCAGTATAAAGCAGCCAACACTCCACTGATTATAATAAACCCATACTCCATGCAGACAAAGAAAACCATTCTTCGCGAATCAAGACTTAGTTAAATTGATCCGGGCTGGGCAAAATGGCTTAAAATTCATCAAATTATTCTTGGTAGTATGAACAAAAGAAACCAATTTTGAATTAGTTGCATAACTAACTATATGCCAAACAACCATTTTAAAAGAGGAGAACTATACAGTGTCATCAATGGGATGGCTTCTACTGCTGTTGCCAGAAGGTTACAGAAGAATTTCCGCTATGCCGGATTAGAAATCACTATTGAACAATGGAGTGTTTTGTATCATTTATGGAAAGAAGATGGCTTGAGCCAGCAAGAACTTTGCAATCGCACTTTTCGCGACAAACCCAGTATTACTAGACTCATTGATAATTTAGAAAAACAACACTTGGTTAAAAGAGTGGCATCACCTACAGACAGAAGAATTAATCTGGTACAATTAACTGATACAGCTAAAGACCTACAACAAATTACGATTGACCTAGCCAATCAAACGATGGCTGAGGCATTGGTAGGAGTAGATAAGAAAGATATTGAAACAGTGAAGTCGGTATTTCAAAAGGTTTATGATAACCTTACCTTAACACCCATAGAACAATTGAATTAAGAACTTTAACATACAAAACAATTAACGATGGAAGCCACAAACAAAACAAAAGCCCTTTTGGGCGGAGAATGGATCATCAAGGAAAGCAATCCTCATGAAACTTTCATTCCGGAAGAATTTAATGAAGAGCAGACCATGGTCATGGACATGTGCCATCAATTTTTAGAAGCCGAAATTTTACCCATTGTAGATCGCATTGATAAGATGGAGCCGGGACTGGTTGCTTCTCTAATGCAAAAAGCAGGTGAACAAGGATTGCTCTCTACCTCGTTTCCAGAGGAATACGGTGGATTAGGCAAAGATTTTATCACTTCTACTATTGTTAACGAAGGCATGGGAGGTGGTTATTCTTTCTCTGTTGCCGTTGCAGCACATACAGGTATAGGCTCTCTGCCTATTTTATACTTTGGTACCGAAGAACAAAAACAAAAATATATACCCAAGTTAGCCAGTGGAGAATGGAAGGGTGCATATGGATTAACAGAGCCGAACAGTGGTAGTGATGCTTTGGGTGCAAAGACCACTGCTAAATTAAGTGAAGACGGAAAGCACTATTTATTAAATGGTCAAAAATGTTGGATCACCAATGGTGGTTTTGCAGATGTATTCACTGTGTTTGCTAAGATTGATGGAGACAAATTCACTGGATTCATTATTGAACGTGGTACAGAAGGATTTACCCAAGGAC
>JAGOGG010000085.1:0-1362 GCA_017996795.1 Sediminibacterium sp.
TAATAGGGTAGTGTCTGACCCAATAACTGCTAATGAATCATTCGAACTTAAATATTCCATGACCATGATAGAATCGGTCATGAATTGTTTGCTGATTAATTTGGCAAATTCTGCTTTGGTTCTAACCCTATTAATAACCAATTTAACTTCTGCCAGTCTTCCGTTTTTAAGCATTCTAACAATATCAATAATGCTTTGCCCTTTCTTTATTTCATACCTGCCGGGCTTCATTTTATCCCAAATATTAAAAGGAGCTCCAGCTATACCCAATAGCGCGTTGTATTTTAAAATGCCAGCATCTTCAAAAACTTTTAAAACGGCAGATTTCTGCGTATTGTCTTTTTCTATTGTAACCATTCTGCTTTTTTCATCAAATGCAGTTGCTGATAAGGCAAATAGCCAATAAAGAACTATTGCAATGAATAAAATTGCAACAACAACAATGACTAAAGGTTTCTTTACCTTATTGGACGATTTTGGAGATGGTTGTTTTTTTCGAGCCATACAGTAAAATAAATAAAAAACCCTGTCTTTGTTAGAGGCAGGGTTTAAAATAAGTGGAAATATATTTATTTCTTCAAAGTGTCGGTTTTTGCAGGTACTGTAGCAGCAGGTGCTTGTTGAACACCAGTAGCAGCAGGAGCAGGGGTAGTAGTTGTAGTGTTGATTTTCTGAAGAACTTCAGTATCAACCTCAGTTGAGCCACCTTTTAAAAACAAAGTAGAGAACAATGCCAAAAGAGCAATAATAGCAGCAAATATCCAAGTACCTTTCTCTAAAACATCGGTAGTTTGCTTAACACCCATTAATTGGTTGCTGATTCCACCCACATTACCGGCTAATCCACCGCCTTTGGGGTTTTGAATCAATACCATAAAAGCCAAGCCTACAGCTGCAATCACAATCAGAACCAAGAACAGATAAATCATTTTAAATACCTTTTAATTGTTGAATTTTGTCTGCAAAATAAGCGGTTTTTTCAGGATTAGAGAAACTTAATTTGATATACAGCTGAATTGCTTTATCAATTTGTCCTTGTTTAGCTAAAACTTCGGCCATTGTTTCGGTTAAAATTTCTTTAGACTCGTTTGAAACCAAGGCTGTTTCAGCTACTTTTTTCTCCTGTTCTGGGCTAGTGCCAAGGTCTTCAGGGTTTGGACTATGGTTTTTCATGTCCTTTAACCAATCAGTAAATCTTCTTAATTTGGTCGTTAGTTTGTCTTGCGGAATTTTGCTTAAATCAATTTGTATACCCTGAGAAGCAAAATAGTCAATCGTATGTAATTTATCTTGAACGGGTTCAATTGTTAATTCAGTCTCTTTTTCAATTGGTTTTCTAAACTCGGCCAACTGATTAGATAA
>JAGOGG010000085.1:1462-9270 GCA_017996795.1 Sediminibacterium sp.
TTCTCTTACACTCTCAATAGTTGGAATGGAGATATCAGGATTCGGCAGTTCAGGTGCTTCAAAACTCTTTTCTGCAGATTCTATCGTTTCTTCAATTTTAGGCAAGCTGATCATTTCATCCCACTCAATGTCTTTTTGACGAATCGAGCGAAGTAATGCAGTATCTAACTCTTGTTTAGGTGCCTGATCAATTCCTGGATCTTTTAATGCCTCTAGTTGAAATTGAAGCCAATGTGGGTTGGTAAAGTACAAAGCAGTTTTCATTGCTTGTGAACCAACCAAGGGGTGATCTTCTTTTTTTAATTTAGCAGCAAACAAGTATTGGCCTGGTGAAAAGAAAGGATAATCATGTACTAATTTTTCTATGGCTTCCATTTTAATGGAAGATAGATCGGCACTGCCTGTTAAATGAACTAAAGCTTTTTCCTGCGTAAATTTCATAAAAAATAAAGATACAACTCTCTTACCAGTTATTAAATATGCGATTGAATATTTCGTCTGTTAGGTTCCTAATCACTTCATCTAACAACTGCCCTTCTGCTTGCTGTAAGGTTAAATTTGCAGAGAAATCGAAACTTCTGGAAACATCAAATTCTTCAACTTTATTTTCTAAAGTTTTACGAAGTACTATATGAACAGAAACGGTTAATCGATTGGTACTCGCTTGTTGAGCAGAAACACCCACGGTTTGACTTGGATCATAGTTGGTAATTGCTCCACTTATCACATAATCAGCATCATCATTATTGGTTCTAGTAAGTTTAGTTTGACCAGTGATCTTAGATTGTAATTTGTCGGTTAATTTAGGACTCAATTGAGGGTTAATATACCTGGCCCTATTTTCAATAAATCCAATTTTGACTGTTTTCACATTAGATGGAATTACAGCATCATTAAATTTATATACAAAGCAACCACTTATTGAAACGCAAATAAATACCAGTAGTGTCGCTATTTTTTTTGGCATCCAATTATTCATCAATATCATATTCTTTCAATTTGCGGTACAAAGTTCTTTCGCTAATCCCAAGGTCTAAGGAAGCATCTTTTCTTTTTCCTCTATGCTTTTTTAATGCCTTGATGATGAGCTCTTTTTCTTTGTCCATTATATTTAACGACTCTTCTACTTCTTCATGTACTTGAATATCTTCGTTGTTAAGAATCACTGGTAAAGATCCATTGTTATTGTGAGCAGGGAGTAAATTATTTTGCCCAGTATTTAATGAACTCGCATTGTTGTTCGAATTCATCACGGGCATTTCATTCACATTTCCTGAATAGTCATTTAATATAGATTCCTTTGTAAAATTGGCTGCTGCCCCGGCTAAAGAGGGATTTTGTAAAATTTCTACAAACATTTTTTTAAGCTCGGTAACATCTTTTTTCATGTCGAAGAAGAGTTTATATAATATCTCTCTTTCATTGGCAAATTCTCCTCCACCATTTCCAGAACCAGCCAGCATGGGCATTCTATTGTCTTTCTTTTCAGGAAGAAAAATGCGCATCTCTTTTCCACTAACTTGATTGGTTGGGCTGAGTACAGAAATTTGTTCTGCTATATTTTTTAGCTCTCGAATATTTCCTGGCCATGGGTATTGAATCAGCATGTCTTTTGCGTCTTCATCTAATTGAACAGGCATTGTTTTATAGCGTTCAGCAAAATCAACTACAAATTTTCTGAACAATAAAAGTATATCGTCTTTGCGGTCTCTTAATGAAGAAACCCTGATTGGTACAGTACTTAATCGGTAATACAAGTCTTCTCTAAATCTCCCTTTTTGGGTGAACTCCAATAATTCTCTGTTGGTAGCAGCAATAACCCTCACATCTGTTTTCTGAACTTTAGAGCTACCTACACGAATAAATTCTCCCGTTTCAAGCACCCTTAATAATCTGGCCTGCGTACCCAATGGCATTTCCCCAATTTCATCCATGAAGAGGGTTCCACCATTGACAGTTTCAAAATAGCCTTTCCTACTATCTACTGCACCTGTGAATGCACCTTTTTCATGACCAAATAATTCAGAGTCAATAGTTCCTTCAGGTATAGCGCCACAGTTAACTGCAATAAATGGGTTGTGTTTTCTGGAAGATAATGCATGAATGATTTGAGAAAATACTTCTTTACCAACACCACTTTCTCCCACGATCAAAACGGTCAAGTCAGTAGCAGCAACTTGCACTGCAGTATTAAGTGCATGATTTAAAGCGGGAGAGTTCCCAATGATGCCGAATCTATTTTTAATACTTTGTAAATCCATAATGAATGGTTTAAGGATGGTCCACTATTGTACCTAAAAGGGTAGCTCTGGTGCAATCCTGAATTTTTACCCAAACATAATCACCCGGTTTTTGGCTTTCATTTGATTTGGGAAATACGGTTATTTTATTTTGACTGGTTCTGCCTGTCCAATCATTTGCGTCTCTTTTTGAGCGTGTTTCAATTAAAATTTTAAAAGTCTTACCAATATCATTTAAGTTGCTTTTGGTAGAGAGTTCTCCTTGTTTGTCTACAATTTCTTGTAAGCGACGTTTTTTGTCTTCTAAAGAAATATCATCTTTAAATCTTCTTGCAGCTAGCGTACCAGGTCGTTCACTATAAAAATACATATAGCTCATATCGAAACCGCTATAATCCATCAAGGTTAATGTGTCTTGGTGTTCTTCCTCTGTTTCTGTACAAAAACCAGCAATCATATCAGACGTTAATCCACAATTGGGTAAGATTTCTCTGATACGATCTACTTTGGCTAGGTACCATTCTCTGGAGTAAGTTCTATTCATTAATTGCAGCACCCTAGTATTGCCACTTTGTACTGGAAGGTGAATGCACTTGCAAATATTTTCGTATTTGGCCATTGTATATAATACATCATCCGTTATATCTTTTGGGTGCGAAGTACTAAATCGAACTCTTAAATCAGGGCTTACCAAAGCAGCTTGTTCTAGTAAATTGGCAAATGTGACTGTTTCATCACCCGCTTCATTTACCCAGTGATAACTGTCTACATTCTGGCCCAGTAAAGTAATTTCCTTGTAGCCTTGATCTACCAAAGATTGTATTTCTTCAATAATAGAATTTGCAGACCTACTTCTTTCTCGACCTCTAGTAAATGGCACCACACAAAAACTACACATATTATTACAACCTCTTGTGATGGATACAAAAGCAGTAATTCCATTACTATTTAATCTAACGGGAGCAATATCGCCATATGTTTCATCTCTACTTAATAATACATTGACCCCTTTTTGACCACCGGATGCTTCTTTTATTAAAGCAGGTAGAGACCGATAAGCATCTGGTCCAATTACCAAGTCTACTAATTTTTCTTGTTCTAGCAATTGTGCTTTTAATCTTTCAGCCATACATCCTAAAACACCAATGAGCATTCCAGGTCTTGTTCTTTTTATTTTTCTAAATTCGGTCAACCTTTTCCGAATCGTTTGTTCTGCTTTCTCTCTGATAGAACAGGTGTTGATTAAAATTAGATCGGCCAATTCAAAATCAGGGGTTGCACTAAACTCATTTTCTTGTAATATAGAAGCAACTACCTCACTGTCCGAAAAGTTCATTGCACAACCATAACTCTCAATGTAAAATTTCTTCCCATGCAATGTAGGGGCAGTGATAGCTTTAAATGCTTCCCCTTGTCTTGCCTCGTCGTGTTTTTTATTCAGTATTTCAGCCAGTTCCATCTTTTGTTAATTAAGCTACAAATGTACTGAATATCCTCAATTTATGCCAGTTTGTCAGCGATTATACAAGAAAAATTGCGTGGGTTTCTTATATTTGAATTGAAAAATGTACACATGAGTAGAATTTTCCTGTGGTTAACCATTATGTTAACAACCGGATTTATTGTGAAAGGGCAGGACAATGTGGTTCAGGCATTGAAAAGAGAGATCAACCGAACAATAAAAAAGGACAATGATACAACTGGCTGGAACTGGAAACGCGGAGGTTTATTTAGTTTTAATCTAGCGCAAGGTTCTTTAAGTAACTGGGCATCCGGAGGAGATAATTTTTCATTAACTGCCAATGGTTACATGAACTATTTCATTTTATACAAATACAAGCGCCATTTTTGGGATAATTCAATTGATGTTAATTTAGGGTATATTCAGAGTACCAGTTTGGGTAGCCGTAAAAACGATGACCGTTTAGATTATCTAAGTAAATACGGTTACAAAATGGATTCTTTGGGCAAATGGTATGTTTCAACCCTTATCAATTTCAGGTCTCAATTTTTTGATGGCTATACTTTCAATAATAATCAGCCCACATTTACTTCATCCTTATTGTCGCCTGCTTATATCATTTTGTCTGCGGGATTTGACTATAAACCAGACCAGTATTTGTCTATTTTCATTTCTCCGCTCACGTCAAGGTGGATTGTTTTGGCCAACAAATCCTTATCGGATAAGGGAGGGTACGGGGTGCCTGCTGGTGCAGGAAATTTCAATCAAATAGGAGCTTTTATCACTTTAAATTACAGCAATACCATAGCTAAGAATATTACTTATAAAGGCAAAATGGATTTATTTTCCAATTACCAAAGCCGGCCTCAGAATGTAGACTTATTTATGACTAATTTATTCTCTTTCAAAATCAATAAATTCTTTTCTGCTACTTACAGTTTAGACCTTATTTACGATGATGATGTACGATTATTTGGGCCTTCAAAAAATTCTCCAGGACTGCAAACTAAAAGCTTAATTGGTATTGGTTTTTTAAAGCCGTTGAATACCAAAAGGAGTTAATTGGCTTTTACTTTTAAAGTATTTTTTATTTTATTGGCCTTATGTGTTAAGTCTTGATAGTCTTTGTGCATAATGGTAACATGCCCCATTTTTCTACCTGGCTTTGTGGTTTGTTTACCATATAAATGAACGAAAGCATTGTCTGTTTTAAGTACATCTTCCAATCCCTCATAAACCACATTTCCACTATAACCATCTTCCCCAATAATATTGACTATTGCAGCAGGAAGAATTGGATCTGTATTGCCTAAAGGATATTGAAGCATGATTCTCCAGAGCATATCGTATTGACTACAGTAATTGGCTTCAATGGTATGATGACCGCTGTTGTGTACACGTGGTGCTGTTTCGTTTACCCATACTTCATCATTTTGGTCAATAAACATTTCAACAGCAAAAAGCCCTGGACTTTTCAATGCTTTGACCAATTTAATCGCTACTGCTTCAACCACCCAAAGTACTTTTTCGGGAATCAATGCTGGACTTATTTGGTAGTCTAATAAATTCAACGCTGGATTAACCATCATTTCAGATGCTGGAAAAAGAGCTGTCTCCCCTTTATCGTTCATTGCAACAATTAGGGCAATTTCTTTTTTGATGGCTACTTTTTTCTCTAAAACACTTGCCGCGGTAAATGCTTTGTCTAGGTCAAATTCATTATGGATTATTTGGACTCCTTTGCCATCATATCCTCCTTCCCCAATTTTATGCACTGCAGGTAAAAATGAAAGATGATTGAGAAGGTCTTCTTTAGTTTCTGTTATTATAAACTCTGAGCTTGGAATTCCATGGTCTTTATAAAATTGCTTTTGAGTGATTTTATTTTTGATAATGCGAATGGCAGAAGGATGTGGGTACACTTTCACTCCTTCCGACTGCAATTTTTCTAATGCATCAACATTAACCGACTCAATTTCAATAGTAATGGCGTCTAAATTTTTGCCAAATTGGTACACTGCATCAAAATCAGTAATATCTCCTTTGGTAAAAAAGTGACATAAATGAGCTGAAGGGCAGTTGGGGTCATTTTCTAGCACATGAGTTTCTACTGTATAATTAGCTGCTGCTTGAAGCAACATTCGGCCCAATTGTCCACCACCAAGAATTCCAATTTTCATAAGCTCAAAGATAACTAAATTTGCTTCGATGCTACCCGATTATCCTCATAAACGATTTAGTGATAATAGAATTGAATATTATCTTTTGATTGAAGCATTGACCATCAGTCATTGATGTATGCTTGCTTTACCATATCTATTATTTTATCAATTTAAAGGTTCACTATTTATGAATACATCTTCAGCAATGCCTTCAAATGCTTCTGTGAAGCAGGGCGATTTTTTACCCCTACAAGGAACCGATTATGTAGAGTTTTACGTAGGTAATGCTAAACAAGCCGCACATTTTTATAAAACCGCATTTGGATTTCAAAGCTTGGCATATGCTGGCCCAGAAACAGGAATCAAAGACAGAGTAAGCTATGTGGTAAGACAGAATAAGCTCACTTTTGTATTTACAACTCCACTTCGGGCCAAGAACGAAATTGCCGATCATATTTATAAACATGGGGATGGAGTGAAGCATCTTGCATTGATGGTAGAAGACGCTGCAGATGCTTGGTTTCAAACAACCAGCCGTGGTGCAGTTTCAGATTTGGAACCAATAAAATTATCTGATGAACAAGGAGAAGCTGTATTAAGCGGTATCAAAACTTATGGCGATACAGTGCATTTATTTATTGAAAGGAAAAACTACCAGGGCGTTTTTTTACCCGGGTTCAAAAAATGGGAATCTTCCTATAATCCAAGTAGCACTGGATTATTGTATGTAGACCATTGTGTTGGAAATGTTGGATGGAATCAAATGAATAAGTGGGTAGCTTTTTATGAAAATGTACTTGGATTTAAGAATATCTTAAGTTTTGATGATAACGATATTTCTACTGAGTATTCTGCTTTGATGAGCAAAGTCATGAGTAATGGTAATGGCTTTGTAAAATTTCCAATTAATGAACCCGCAGAAGGAAAGAAGAAGTCTCAAGTAGAAGAATACCTTGATTTTTATGATGGGGAAGGCTGTCAACACGTTGCATTGGCTACCAATGATATTGTTGCAACAGTTACACAATTACAGCAACGCGGTATTGAATTTTTAAAAGTACCTAATTCCTATTACGACGATTTAATTAGTCGGGTAGGGAAGATTGATGAAGACCTAGCACCATTAAAAGAACTGGGCATATTGGTTGATAGAGATGATGAAGGATATCTACTACAAATTTTTAGTAAGCCAGTGGAAGACAGGCCAACTCTCTTTTTTGAAATTATTCAAAGAAAAGGAGCTAAAAGCTTTGGTAAGGGAAATTTCAAAGCGCTTTTTGAAGCATTAGAAAGAGAGCAAGATTTGAGAGGAAATTTGTAGTTAATTTAATTTATTAATGCGTCTCAGTTATTCATTTAACTGAGACGATTTTTATTCTGATTTATCTTTATAGTCTTTTACTGCAAGCGCAATTGCTTTGCAGGATGAGTACAATTCTCTGTTTAGATTAAATAGGGTAGAAATATCTTTTTCCTTTAGCACATTTTGACCCACATGAAAATAAAAATGGTTAATTCTTTCGTCAAAATCAGTTTTATTTTTTTCTAATAATAGTGTAATACTATCTAATCCATTACTCATTTCCTTATTTACAAAAGACTCATAAAGTACCTTGTAGAATTCACTTAGTTCGGCTTGAAACTGGTGATACATTTCATATTTCACTTCATTTATTGAATTGCTGAATTCTGTTTTGTCTTGATAAACATCTTTCATTCCCTTAGCTGAATACATCGCATTCCTAAGGGCTTCAATTAACTTATTGATTCTTATTATTTCATCTGATTGCTTCATTTGCGAAATAACTTTTGAATAGTAAGCTAAAATTTCTCCTTCTGTTTCCTTTAAATATTGGTATTGATTGGGTAACTCAATCGCTTCGTTTTTAGCATATTGACTTTGGTAGTCTAACTCAAATTCACTGTTGATAAGCCAATTAGGCT
>JAGOGG010000270.1 GCA_017996795.1 Sediminibacterium sp.
ATGAGACTAATTTTTCAGAAGATACCAATATTTATTACTTCCTTTCTGCAGTAGCAGAGAACAATACCGAAATTGAATCTAGTTTCAAGTTGAATTGGTATAATATCAGTTGGCAGAATGGATTAAAGCTGTTGTATATCGGTGGAGCGCTCTTATTATTGGGTAGTTTAATTGTATCCTTGTTTCGTATTTATCAGTTATACAAATCGAATAGAAGCAGTTCTCTTGGACAAATTGATTTAGTCATCACGAATGCGAAAGGGACCCCTTATTCCTTCTTTAAGTATATTTTTTGGAATGAAGCAATTGACATGACCAGCACAACAGGTCAACAAATATTGCAACATGAAATTACCCATGTTAAAGAGAAGCACTCTTACGATAAATTATTTGTTCAACTCATTTTGATTGCAGGATGGTTCAATCCATTATTCTGGTTAATCAAAAAAGAGCTGCATATGATTCATGAATTTATTGCAGATAAAAAATGCGTAGACAATGGTGATACTGCATCATTGGCGCAAATGCTGCTCACCGCTGCATATCCCCAACACCATTTTAGTTTAACCAATTCCTTCTTTTTTTCACCCATCAAAAGACGCATAGCCATGTTAAGTAAACAACCCACCACCAAATTCAGTTATTTAAGAAGACTGATTGTGCTACCATTATTAGCCATTATTGTAGTGCTGGTAGCTTTTAGAAATAAAGAGACAACTCAACCAATATCGGTTGAATCGGTCATCAATACTATTTATAAAGATATTTCTGGTAAATCTACTCCATCCATTGCGCCCTTGATGGTTGATCTGAAAAAAGACTATACCATTGTAATCAATGCAGGCCATGGCGGTGCAGATAAAGGAGGATTAGGTGTTGATGGAAAAACTACAGAAGCAGCTTTAACATTAGAATTGGCTAATACAATCAAGTCTTTGAATCAAAATAGTCGATTAAATTTAGTGCTTACTCGCAATCAAGATGAAACACAATCAGTCGCTGAAGTGGCAGCTATTGCTAATAAAGCCAAGCCTGATTTGTTTGTGTCTTTGCATTATAACTCAAGTAAAAATAATCAGTTGTCTGGTACTGAAATCTTTATTGCCAACCCAGCTAAAACAAATAGCTACAATGCTCATTTACAATTTGCTAATCAACTGGCTAATGATTTAGATGATTTAAAAATGCCCTTTAATGGAATCAAAAGTAGAAAAGAAGGTGTTTATGTTTTACAAAATATAAACTGTCCCAGTGTGTTGGTTGAAGCGGGTTATTTGTCAAATCAAAATGATTTAAATAAAATTGCTTCTTCCAATTTTAGGGAGTCATTGGCTGTAGCTATTCTGAACGGTATTCAAAAATATTTGAGTGCAAAAGAAAACAATCTAAAAGCATCCGATAATATTTTGCCCAAGGCTGATACTGTTAAGCTGGTTGTAAAGAAAGTTGAATCTGAGCTAGGTAAACAATCAGTTGATTCTGTTCAAACATTTTCAATTACTAAGGATAATGACTTTTGGAATAACAGCATGAAATTACTGACTAACAATGGACAAAAACCAATGCTAATTTTAAATGGGAAAAAGGTAGAAAATGAAAATTTAGCTCATTTTGGGACAAATGAAATTCAATCCATTAATGTGCTGAAAAATGAAAAAGCAACTTTAAAATACGGTGCCGATGGTAAAAATGGAGTTATTGAAATAGTAACCAAAAACGCTGATCCATCTTTTAGAGCGGATAATAATGATCGGTCTGGTATAAAATCTTTCATGAAGAGAAATAATGAAGTTGCTAATGTTTCATGGAATCATCAATTGAAAACGATGGAAATCCATTTAAAGGATGGAACTCAAGAAAAATATATGCTCAATAATGCAGCTAGTATGAGAAGGGCTGAAGAGAAATATGGTGAACTTCCAATACCTGCGCCACCACCACCTCCTGTATTAGGACATCCCACTCAAGTGAACAAAGAAAGCTATGATAAAGTATTTACCAAAACAGAAGTTCCTGCATCATTCCCTGGAGGTAAAGAAGCTTGGCAAAAATATTTAGAAAGAAATTTAAATAGAGATTTACCTATAATAAATGGGGCACCTCCGGGAAAATACACTGTTATTGTTTCATTTATCGTTGCACCAGACGGTGGTATCAGTAATGTAAAAGCCGACAATGATCCTGGATATCAAACTGCACCAGAAGCCGTTAGGATGATTGTTAAAGGACCTAAATGGGTCCCAGCTAAACAAAACGGAAAAGCAGTTAAATCGAAAGTAAAGCAGTCGATTACTTATGTAATTAGCGAAGAATAATCATTTGAAATCAATTATCAAGTAAATGATTATTGAACTTAAATTATAAAAACCACTTAAAGCCAAGGGATATTAGTGCATACACACAAGTTGCAATAAATACTCCCTTGGCTGTTTTGTCTTTCTGTTTGTTAATATAAACAGTAAACACAATGGCATTGGCAATTAATGCAATGCTGATAATACCACTCAATAAAGATTTTTGCAGCATCAACA
>JAGOGG010000005.1 GCA_017996795.1 Sediminibacterium sp.
GCTGTTAAGTATATTCAAGTTGAGTGCTTCTGCACAACAAAAAAAAGCAGCATCTAAGAAACCGGTATCCGTTTTTTTAAACGAGTACAGGGCAGGTTTAATGAGTTCGCCCATGGCTGATACCAATTGGTTTGTTGTTGAAAGAAAAAAAGAAATCGAACAAATTTTAAAAGATAGTTTACCTGTAAAATGGTATAAGGAGAAAGGGGGAGAGCAAGCAATGCTTGCACAAAAAATTGCCTTAGCTGATCCATTCTTTACACGTTATTTATTTGATTTAAAAACAAAGAAACCTTTATGGAATGAAATATTTGGGGTTTATCCAGCAAGACCGGGGGATGTAAAAAAAGGAATCACTTTTTTGCCAGGTTCTTTAATGCGAGTTGAAATGTATAATTATGCCAATAATTTAACCACTATTGGTATTGTGGATATTTTTAAGTTGAAACTAGTTAGTGCAGATCATTATCCAGATATGCAGCCAGATATACCAGCATCTTTGATTCAGCTTGCTGAAAGAATTGCCATTAATGCACCAGAAGTAGAGAAAGCCTTGGGGTTTAAACCTAATGCCCAAAAGCCCATCATGAGCAGTACTAAAACTGCATTAAACAGAACCAAATGTGAACGCTCTCAACATTTATGTGTAGCACCAACATTTGTTCAGGGTAATAGGGCTTTGTGGGCAATTGTAGACTTGACTGATAATCGCTTGGTTGGGTTAAGGTGGACGAATACAGGTACTGATGCAGCAGTAGTTACTGAACGAAAATTGCAGAATGAAACAGTTGCAGATTGTTATTGTGAGAAAGTAAATTCAATCAATAAAAATGGTTGGAATATGGATTACTTGCTTACAGCTTCAGATGGATTGCAGATTAGCAATGTTAGTTTTAATGATAAAAGAATATTGAATAGTGCCAAATTGGTAGATTGGCATGTGAGCTACTCTGGAACAGATGGATTTGGTTACAGTGATGCGGTTGGTTGTCCTATTTATAGTCAGGCAGCAGTAGTGGCAACTGATCCACCCAAAGTTGCAGAGATAAAAGAGGGAGATTCTGTTGTAGGTTTTATGTTGGAACAAAAATTCTTTTCAGAACTATGGCCGGGGCCTTGCAATTACAGTTATTCACAACGATATTTTTTTTATAATGATGGAAGGTTTAGAATTACCTGTGCCAGCATTGGAAGAGGTTGCGGAAATAATGGTACCTATAGGCCAGTCTTTAGAATCTCTTTTGCAGGGAATGAACAAAATTTTTATGAATATGCGCAAGAGGGTTGGAAACACTGGACCAAAGAAAACTGGCAATTGCAAAAACCTTCTACTCTTTATGATTCGAGTGGGTATCAATACAAAATTAGTTTAAACAATAGCAGCAATTATTTTATTGAGCCTGGGAAGGGCCAGTTTAATGATGGTGGTAAAGGAGATAATGCATATTTGTATCTCACCAAAAATCATTTGAATAAAGATGAAGGCGAAACCGATTTAGTAACGATAGGTGCGTGTTGCAATACCAATCATGAACAGGGGCCTGAAAAATTTATTAATCCTATTCCTGAAAGCACAGTAAATACCGATTTAGTGCTTTGGTATGTACCTCAAATGAAAAATGACGACCGGCCTGGATCAAAATATTGCTGGGCAGAAACCTATTATGAAAATGGGGTGTATAAAATAAAAGCGTATCCCTGTTTTGCAGGTCCTATGTTTGTTCCCCAAAAATAACTTATATTGAAACCTGATAATATGGAAAAAAAGATTCAAACAATGATTGCTGATGATCATCCCCTTTTTGTTGAGGGCTTAAAGATGATTTTAAGTAGCAACGATCTTTTGCAGATTGCAGGTATTGCAAATGATGGCAAACAGCTTTTATATTTACTTACCCAGCAACCCAATATTGACCTCATATTGTTAGATGTAAATATGCCCAACTTGAATGGGTTAGATACCATTAAATATATTAAACAGTCTTTTGGATCCTCAAAAGTATTAATGCTTTCTGCGTATAGTGATGAAAAAGTGGTTGAACAGGCTAAAAAGGCTGGAGCTGATGGGTATATTTTAAAGAATAGCAGTAAGGATGAATTGATGAAAGCAATTATAGATGTTGTGAGCGGGAAGACTCATTTTGATTTACAAAATGAACCGAACCATGAAGATGCTTTCAAGAAAATGGATATTTTTTTGCGCAAATACAATCTAACTAAAAGAGAAAAAGAGATTTTGTTGTATTTGAAACAGACTTATACTAATCAACAAATTGCTGATACATTACATTTGAGCATTTATACGGTTGAAACTCATCGTAAGAATATAATGCAAAAGCTGCAGTTGAGTTCTCCTGCAGCTTTAGTAAAGTTTTTAGTTGAATTTAATATTTAAAACTAATTCATTATAATTCTATTGGTGCCGTATTTAACACCAGTTCCTTCCACAGATATCATATAAACACCTGCTGCGGGTTTTGAGTTAAACTGCACTGGTACCACATTGTCTCCTTTAATGGCTTGAACTACTTTGCTATAAACCGTTTTACCTGTTGCTGCATCTATAATTCGAAGTGTAAGAGAAGCGTCTATATCAGAACGAAATGTTGCACTGAATTTACCACCTGTAGTTGGGTTGGGGAAAATATGAATTTTTTGCAGTTTTAAGTTTTCAAGATATTCTTTGGGCTTTTTAGAAAAAAAGATATCAGCAATGGCTGCATCAATAGTAGTACTGATACCTGTGGTATTTTCAAATGCAAAGACCACTGTTGTGATATCATTCGCGTTAATTTTTTCTAAAGGATCTTCTCCTGTGAAATCAGAAAGATTAATGGTATAGTCTTTTAATTCCTTACCAATTGGTAAAACATAACTGAATTGTTTAGCAAAATTGGTAATAGAATATTTCACCAATGTAATCTTTAAGCTTGCACCTTCCCCTTTTGCTTTAAAGCTCATCGTTTTATATTCAGTGAGGTCTTGCATTGCAGCAGCGCCTCTTAATAATTTGTAAGCAGAAATATAACTATCTGTTTTTGCTTTAAATTGAACATCTCTAAATACTGGATAAGTATCTGCGAAATTTCTAGCAGTATCATTGGTGATGGAATAGGATTCAACCACTGTTTTTGTAGAGTCGTAATCTAAATCCCAGCTACCGTCACTCATGTACACCACATCTTGAAGTTTACCATTGATGTACATTGAAATTAAGCTTTCATGTGTATCATTCATTGGAAATGACACATTGGTCTTTCCATTCGGATTCAAGGTTAATGGAATAATTCGTTTGGTTTCTAATTGAGAAAGTTCATTGTATTTTTCCTCTACTTCAAAATATGCAGTAGTTGCACTGGTTTCGTTCTCCACCAATAAATTCACTTTAAGTCCATCTCTATTACCGTAACGAATATAAGTGCTTGGTAAAGCCGTTGGAGGAGCGATGGGTTCAACGGGCATTATTGTAGCCAATTTGTCTAATACATTTAGCGCCATATCAATGCATAAATACGGTGCAACACCCCATACCTGGTAATTGTACATCGTGTCTTCACCAACAAAATCAGCATTCAACCAATTGCTTTGGAAAGAGAAGGTATTTCTTCCGGCTTTTTTACCAATTGAAAAACTCATTGAATATTCAATATTGCCGTTCTCTTGTTTTAGTTCGTATCTAGTAAATACCAAATTTCTCAACTTAAATTGATCCATATTGAGTAATACTGCTCCTTTAAGTCTATCGCAAATTGGCTTAGTATGATCGTATACATCCCCTAAAGTTTTAGTAGCAAATGCTACCGCTTTACAAGTATCATTTTCGGTAAAGTCAATTGCTCTAACTTCTACCGCATTCGTAATGCCTGGAATATCTGTAGGAGTACTAACAAAAGCGGTGTATGCTCCTTCTGGAATTCTATCTGGCATTACATCTGCTAACGTAAGTTCTCTGTTTAAAGAATTGCTTCTAATTTGGTTGTGGTTTAAATCCAACTTTTCCATTCGTGCATAATTCACTGGTCCGTTGGTGCCTTCTTTTAATTTATTCATCACACGCTTGGCAATCTTATTTCCTAAGCCCTTACTTTCTAAACCTCCTGTATTACCAGAAAAAGAAACGCCTCCATCTTCTGTAAAAATAGGAATGGAGTCTAATTTTTCTGTACATAAAATAGGATTCACCGTTGCATAAAAAAGTAAGTCGTTAAAGTCTTGATCGCAATCATTTCTATCTCTTAAAATGTCTTCAAATCCAATAACTAATCTATTGGTTAATGTGTCTCTAACTATAACGGTATGTTGTTTTAAAGAATCGTTGTTTTCTGGGTTATAATTTGGATTAGAATATACTTTCCAATTCCCTTGCTTAACATCAGTACCATCCCAGCCATCTGATATTAAAACGAATCCAATCTCTGTATTGGCGGGGAAATTACCTAAATACACTTTGTCGCCAGCTACCAATGATCCACCAAAGCCTTGTTTTGAAGCGTTTGGAAAAATGATGGTGATATCTTTATTTTTTGGTGCTGCAGTAGGAGGGTTGCCTTTGGTAAATGTATAATAGCCGAGTGCGTTTCTGTAGGAGGCACCTTCATCAACAAAAGTAATCCACACATCAGATGGACAGTTCACACCAATGGTTTTTACTCTTTCTTGTGAAATTAATAAAGGGTTGTAAACAGGTACCGGTCTGTACTCTGGTAGCGTGATTTCAATCAGCGTTCTAAAAAATGGGCTTACGCTATCTCTGGGTGTTACCAAATAATTGGGAAGACCATTCGAATTATAAGTGCCCATGTAGGTATAATTCTGCGCCTGAACCTGCTGGGCACCTGTAAACAGGAACAAAGCAATGACTAGGGATAGGATCGAGCGGTTCATAGCTAAAGAGTTTAATGTAAAATTACTGCATATCACAGCATATGCTGTTCTAATAACGTGCCAAAGCCCTAAAAACGTATTAAATACCAACTAATTTGTATATAAATTTTATGGAAAACTTCATTCGGACACATTGCCTTGGTTTTGTACCTTCGCAGCATCATGGAAATCACCGTAAAAACAGCCCAGCAGTTGCGCTTAACTGCAGATGAATTTGAGTTGATAAAGCAAAAAATGGGGCGCACCCCTAATTTTACTGAGCTCTGTGCTTTCAGTGGCATGTGGAGCGAACATTGTAGTTATAAAAATTCGATCAAGTGGCTAAAAACCCTGCCAAGAGACGGAGGAAGAATGTTGGTTGCAGCTGGCGAAGAAAATGCAGGCCTCATGGATATGGGAAATGGGTTTGGTGTAGTATTTAAAATAGAAAGCCATAATCATCCCAGTGCCATTGAACCATTTCAGGGTGCTGCTACTGGAGTGGGTGGTATTCAACGCGATATTTTTACGATGGGAGCAAGACCCATTGCTTCATTAAATAGTTTACGTTTTGGTAATTTAAAAGATAAAAAAACCCAGCATCTATTAGCAGGAGTAGTTAAAGGAATTGGACATTATGGAAACTGTTTTGGTGTTCCAACTGTTGGTGGGGAAGTTTATTTTGAAGATTGTTATCATACCAATCCTTTGGTGAATGCAATGAGTGTAGGAATTATGCAAGCCAATAAAATGGTAAGTGCAACAGCAAAAGGTACGGGTAATCCTGTTATTTATGTGGGTAGTGCCACAGGTAAAGATGGCATTGGCGGCGCAAGCTTTGCAAGCGCCGACATTACACACGATTCAGTTCAAGAATTGCCAGCAGTTCAAGTGGGTGATCCATTTCAAGAGAAAAAATTACTAGAAGCTTGTTTAGAAGTACTTGAAACTGGTGCAGTGGTGGGTATGCAAGATATGGGTGCTGCAGGTATTATTTGTTCTACTGCAGAGATGAGTGCAAAGGGTGAAGTGGGGATGCATATTGATTTAGAAAAAGTGCCAACCCGTCAACAGAATATGAAAGCATGGGAACTCTTATTAAGTGAGAGTCAAGAGCGAATGTTAATGGTGGTTGAAAAAGGAAGAGAAGCAGAAGTAGTGGCTGTTTTTGAAAAATGGGATTTGAGTGCAAGCACTATTGGACATGTCACAGATGATGGGTTATTAAATTTCTACATGAATGGAACTTTAGAAGCCAGCATTCCTGCTTACGAACTGGTTTTAGGTGGGGGAGCTCCTCAGTATACCAGAGAATATACCGAGCCAACCTATTTTGAAAAAATAAATGCTTTTGATGCAACTGCTTTAGCGGATGTACAAGATTTAAAAGCTACAGCGGAGGCATTGATCACCCTACCCAATATTGCCAGCAAAAGATGGGTGTACACCCAATATGATAGCATGGTTGGGGCTGCAAATACGAGTACCAATAATCCTAGTGATGCCTCTATTGTATTGGCAAAAGGAACTGGGAAAGCGCTAGCAATTACGGTTGATTGTAATAGTAAATATGTTTTTGCTAATCCCTATATAGGTGGAATGATTGCGGTAGCTGAAGCTGCAAGAAATATTGTTTGTAGTGGTGGAGAGCCAATTGGTGTTACCAACTGTTTAAATTTTGGTAATCCCTATGACCCAGAAGTTTATTTTCAATTTGTACATGCAGTTACGGGTATGGGTGATGCTTGTAAAAAATTCAATACACCTGTTACTGGTGGAAATGTGAGTTTTTATAACCAAAATCCAGACGGTCCGGTTTATCCAACTCCTACAATTGGAATGGTGGGGATATTAGATGATATTAATCAAAAAATGACCATGCATTTTAAAGATGCAGGTGACATCATCGTTTTAATTGGGGCCCAGCATAATGATATTGCTTCAAGTGAATACTTGCACAAATTAAAAGGAGTACAATATTCTCCTGCACCTTATTTTAATTTAGAAGAGGAATACAATACCCAGCAACTGATTAGTAAACTAATCAAGAATAAAAAAATTAAGAGTGCGCACGATATTAGTGAAGGTGGATTAATGATTACGCTTTTAGAAAGTGGTTTCAGTGGCGGTAAAGGTTTTAATGTACACCCAACAGTAGATATAAGACAAGACGCTTATTGGTTTGGGGAAGCACAAGGCCGTGTGGTGGTTTCTGTTGCAGCCAGTGATTGGGGTACGGTTCATGCTGCTGCAACTGCTGAAGGCATTGCCATTACTCAATTAGGAACAGTTACTTCTAATGATGTAGAAGTAGGTGGAAATAATTGGGGATCAATTGAAGATTGGAAGAATAAATATGATACAGCCATTGAAAAGTTGATACTGTAAAATGAGCAAAGACTTGCATATTATGGTTACTGGGGCTGCTGGTTTTATTGGCAGTTGCATGGTACAGTACTTGAATGAACAAGGCTACGTAAATATTTATTTAGTTGATGATTTCGGTGTTGAAGAAAAAAGAAATAATTGGCAAAACAAACAATTTGTTGCTATTGTAGAACGCTATAACCTATTGGATTGGTTGCATCAACACCAGCCTAAATTAGATGCGGTGATTCACTTAGGTGCAAGAACAGATACAACAGAATTTGATTATGCAATACATGAAGAACTCAACTTAGAATACTCTAAAGATGTTTGGAATTATTGTTGCATTCATTCAATACCTCTTATTTATGCATCAAGTGCTGCTACCTATGGCGGAGGAGAACATGGATACAATGATGACCATGCAATAGTGAACGAGTTGAAGCCCTTGAACCCTTATGGAATTAGCAAAAATGAGTTTGATAAATGGGCATTGCAACAAAATTCGCAGCCACCTAGTTGGACAGGATTAAAGTTTTTTAATGTATACGGTCCAAATGAAGCGCACAAAAAAAGAATGGCTTCTGTTATTTTTCATTCTTTTAATCAAATCAATAACACTGGGTTAGTAAAATTATTTAAGAGCCATCAACCTTCTTTTAAAGATGGAGAACAGTTGAGAGATTTTGTTTACGTAAAAGATGTTGTATCAGTGATTTTGTGGATGATGGAAGAAATGGTAGCATCAACTTGGCCCAAAGTCAATAACGGTTTGTATAATTTAGGAACAGGAAAAGCAAGAACTTTTATTGATTTAGTGAATGCAACTTTTGCGGGAATGGATATTGATCCTAATATTGAATTCATTGATATGCCTCTAGATATAAGAGACAAATACCAATACTTCACTGAAGCCAATATGGTGAAGTTGCAAAATGCAGGGTATACAAAACCATTTTTTTCTTTAGAACAAGGAGTAAATGATTATGTAAGACACTACTTAAGTGCCAACAAGTATTACTAGATAAAATAAAAAAAGAGGTTGTCTTTTCAGACAGCCTCTTTTTTTATAACCAATAGGAATGATATTTTATAAACGTGCTTTTAAAAATTCAATGGTCTTTTTATGTGCATCTTCTGTAGCTTCTTTGTTAAAAGAAGGATTGCTAGGATTTGCAAAACCATGATTGGCTTCATAGCGGTGTAATGTTAATTTTTTTCCTGCAGCAGCCATGTCTTTTTCAAATGTGTTCACTACTTCAGGAGATGGGCTTCTATCTTGGTTGCCAAAAAAACCAATTACATCAGACTGTAGTGATTTCAATTTCTCCATATTGTTTTCAGGACGACCATAGTACATCACCGTTCCAGCAGCTTGTTTACCTGCTAAAATGCTACTTTGTAAACTCCACATTCCTCCAAAGCACCAACCAATGGTAAATATTTTTGCTTTTGTTCCTGCATAAGCTAAAGCGCCTTTCACAATTGCTTCCAATCTTGGATTGGTAGCTGCTCTCATTAATTTCATAGCGCTGTCTGGGGTTGCGGCAACTTTGCCATCATACATGTCTAAAGCAATCACATTAACATTGCCCAACTCAGCTGCTAATTTTTCTGCTTCCTGTTTTATTTGGTCGTTTAAACCCCACCATTCTTGAATTACAAAAATCCAATTATTGGTTTTTTTCTTGCTTTTAATAAAATAGCCAGATGCTTTATTTCCGTCTGGAGCATCAAAACTGATGGTTTCTCCTGTAGCATTGGATAAAGTAAAAGGTAGTGGATTTTCGTGCATTGCAGCAAATTCAGGCGTCATTGCTTCATCTCTAAATTGATCACGAACATCTGAATAGCAAGCCAAATAGTCTTCAGCTGAGCGAATGTTTTGTTTGGTTTCAGTATAACGGAAACCTTGAATGGCAATCAATACCACTACAAAAAGGGCAAAAAATCGTAATTGTTTCATATATGTTGGTTGTTTAAAAAAAGACTTGTTCACTTTTCACTAACAGTTTTTCGTCAGATTGGTTGAAAATTGCTATGGTATTTTTCTTATTTCATTTTTTAAGCTAACTTTGTTTGACCTCCGAACTATTTCAGTTCAAATTTCCAGGTCTACAATTGTTTTTTAATTTATTGCAATAAAAGTATTCATTTTATGGCCAAGTATATTTTTGTTACCGGTGGCGTAACAAGCAGTTTAGGTAAAGGGATTATAGCCGCCTCATTGGCAAAATTATTACAGGCCAGAGGGCTTAAAGTAACCATTCAAAAATTTGATCCATATATCAACGTAGATCCTGGTACGCTAAATCCTTATGAGCATGGGGAATGTTATGTAACAGAAGACGGTGCAGAAACCGATTTGGACTTAGGTCATTATGAAAGATTCCTTAATATCTATACTTCTCAAGCCAATAATGTTACAACCGGAAGGATTTACCAAACGGTGATTAATAAGGAAAGAGCAGGAGATTTTTTAGGTAAAACAGTGCAAGTTGTACCCCATATCACCGATGAGATTAAACATCGGATGCTTTTGTTGGGTCAAGATGACCAATTTGATATTGTGTTAACAGAAATAGGTGGAACCGTGGGTGATATTGAGAGCTTACCCTTCATTGAAGCTGTAAGACAATTGCAATGGGAATTACCAGAAGAAGATGTAATGGTTGTTCATTTGACTTTGATACCTTATTTAAAAGCGGCTAAAGAATTAAAAACCAAACCTACTCAGCATAGTGTAAAAATGTTGAGTGAAACCGGGGTTCATCCAGATATTATTGTTTGTAGAACTGAAGAGCCACTTAATAACGATATCAAGAGAAAGATTGCCTTGTTTTGTAATGTAAAACAAGAAGCGGTTATTGAAGCAATGGATGCAAGTACCATCTATGAAGTTCCCTTGCATATGTTGCGTGAGAAATTAGATTTGATTTGCTTAAAAAAACTCAATATCACAGGTTACGGAGAACCCAACTTAAATAATTGGAAAGAATTTTTAGACAAATTAAAATATCCAAAGAGCAAAGTCACAATTGGATTGATTGGTAAATACATTGAATTACAAGACGCGTATAAGTCAATTTTAGAAAGCTTTGTGCATGCGGGTGCCATCAATGAAGTAAAAGTTCAAGTAGTAAATGTACACTCCGAATTTATTACCGACGAAAATGTATCAGAGAAACTGAATGGTTTAGATGGATTGTTGGTTGCACCAGGATTTGGAAATAGAGGAATTGAAGGTAAAATTGTTGCGGTTAAATACGCAAGAGAAAAAGGGCTGCCCTTCTTTGGAATATGCTTAGGCATGCAAATGGCTGTTATTGAATTTGGAAGAAATGTATTGGGATTAAAAGACGCTCACTCTATTGAAATGGATGCCAATTCGTCTCACCCGGTTATTAATATGATGGAAGAGCAAAAGAAAATAACTATGATGGGAGGAACAATGCGATTAGGTGCTTATCCATGTGAAGTAGAAGAGGGGTCGCTGGCACACAAAATTTATGGTACTAAAACATTCACGGAAAGACATAGACATCGCTATGAATTCAACAATGACTATTTAGAACAATACCAGGCAGCTGGAATGAAAACAAGTGGAAAAAATCCAGCTACAGGCTTAATAGAAATTATTGAATTACCCAATCATCCTTTCTTTATTGGAGTTCAATATCACCCCGAATTAAAAAGTACGGTAGAAAGACCTGCCCCGTTATTTGTAGGGTTCATTGATGCTGCAAAAAAGTACAATGAAAACAAGAGTAATTTTAAATCTTCGAGTAAAAAAGATGCGGTTATCTAAATAAGCATTTTTTCAAAAACAAGAATCCCACAACCAACAATTGTGGGATTTTTTGGTGTTTCATGAAAAAAATGAGGGGTTTCGTGAAAAAATTGCCTTCTGCATTTCCATATTGACGAATTTAATAGCGTTAAATATCAATGATTAATTGGAAATGAAAAAACTCATTGTACTCCTCTTTTTGCTGCTGCCGGCTACTAGTTATTATTTTAAGGGTAATTTAGAAGCAACAGAAAATTTGGCTTTTGTTCCATATATATCTCCAGTAGAAAATCAACCTATAGCATCTGACCTAGAATTAATGCATAGCCTGATTTTGCTTAGCGATAAAGTGGTTGCCAATGTATTTTCAAATGAAACATCCTTAAGTTATGATTCATTAAAAATATTCTTAGACAAGTATTCCAAATCCTTAAATAATCAAACTTTAAGTATTGCAGTTGCAAAAGGAACAGATTATATGGATGTTATCCGAGTAGTAGATTTGATGGCCCAATCTTCCATAAACAATTATAAATTGGTTCGTTACGAGTAAGTCTTTTTAATCAATTTTATTTCCTCCGCTTCTACTAATTCTGCATTTATTTCATAGGTGCCAGAAGGTAATAAGTATTTAGCAAGTAGTGGCATGATTTCAATGAGTAATAACAATACAACCAGTAAATAATACCTGAAAGCAACTGCCTTGTTTTGTTGAATTAAATGGTCTAAAGCCTCTATTTGGGTGATAAATCCATTATTCAAAAGTTGATTAAAAGATGCTTGTTCTTTAGCAATATCTATATTGATTAATTGAATGGCACTGTCTGCATACTGAATAGTTGGGGTCAGCTTTTCTAGTATTGTTTGATAATCAATGGCTGCTTTATCAGCTGCTGCTTTTTTAGCTAAAGCAATATCTTTTAACCCAATTTTTTTTGATCCTCCTGTGCCATCTGTTTCTGCAATAAATTGGTTTCGAGTATTAACCATTTCTACATAGTACTGATTAAGTGTAGCAGTAGCTATTGTTTTTTGATTCAATAATTGTTCCTTTTCATCCTGATGGGTTTTTACCAATTCAGTGTTTTTGATTTTTTTTCTTTTTTCATTGTCAATAGAAGCTTGCACTTTCACTTCTTTTTCAAAGAGAAATAATAGGGCAGGTTGGGCCATAAATAATCCAATCGCCAGTGCTAAGAATAATCTAAATACAAGAGGTTTCCAACCATTTGATTTTGACTTTTGAACCCCTTTAATGAGGGCTCGATCTATGAATAAAATCAATCCCCCCATAAAAATACCTAATACGAGTGCTATCCACCATGCCGAAACAACGGTGCTAAAAAAGTAAGCCCATGCCAAAGTGGCAAAGCTCCAAGTGCCTAAAACCAGCATACCTACTATGGAATGCCTATTTCTGTCTACTACCGCATCTTTCACTAGTGCGGTTTCAGCGGTACTAAGCCACCATAAGAATTGTTCCCGGCGGTTAGGAAGATAATTTTCCTGCATAACTATTTTTTTAATGGTTACGGCAGGCACAGGTTGTTTTTTGGTTGGTTGGGGTTGGCCAGTTGGAAAGACAAAGAAAAGGTATTTTTTGTTAGGCAAACGTTACCTTTGCCGCTCAATAAAAGTTTGTATGAAGACGGACAAAAATACGGTCATTGGTTTTGTGTTGTTGGGTATCCTGATGTTCTTATATTTCTGGTATACTAGTCAGCAGCAAAATGCAATCATTGAGATGAAGAAAAAAGAGGAAGACTCTTTAGCAAAAGTGGCTGCTGCAAGAATGAAATTGGTAGACACTGTTGCATTAAAAACAGACTCTTTAAAAAGAGATTCTGCTGTTCGGGTTGCTGTTGCTGGAAATTTCACAGATGCGGCAGTAGGAAAAGTACAAGAGACAGCCATAGAGAATGAATTGGTTAAAGTAAATTTTACCAATAAGGGTGGTCAAATAAAATCGGTCACTTTAAAAAATTATAAAGATGCCAACAATCAATTGGTAGTACTTTCTAATAATAGCAGTATTTCTTACGCAATTAACACTGCACCGGCACAGTCAGCTACCATTGAAAATTTATATTTCACTCCAAATGAAATCATCAAAAATGCTGATGGGTCTCAAATAGTTCGTTACACCCTTTCTGCAGCAAATGGACAGTCTATTACCCACGAGTTTAGTTTGCAGCCCAATAGTTATAAGATTGGCTGGAAGTTGGGAATGAATGGGGCATCACAGTTGCTTACCAATAGCGCACTGAATTTAAATTGGACAGTTGCCACCCAACAAATGGAGCGTACTTCACAGTATGAGCGCCAGGTATCTAATATTTGTTTTTCTGAAGATAATGAGTTTGACTATATCTCATCTAACACCGATCATACTTTTGAAAAACCTGCTCAATGGGTTTCGGTAGTGCAGCAGTTTTTTAATAGTACGCTGATTGCTGATAATTCATTTAATAGCGGAAGTATTAAGTGGTCTAGGGCAACCGACTCATCAAGAAATTTGGCAACAGCCACCAGCACTTTGCAATTGAAAGTACCTGCGGCTGCTACTATTTCGGTCCCTTTCCATTTTTATGTAGGGCCTAACGAATACGAAATTCTAGCTAAGCAAGCTCCAGAAATGGATAAAATTGTAAATCTGGGCAGAGACATGTATTCTTTTGTGCGCCCAATAAACAAATACATTATTATGAATGTGTTTGATTTCTTTGCTTCTTTTGTCAAGAATTATGGTTGGGTTATTTTATTATTGACTTTGTTTATTCGCCTAGTTACTGCACCATTAACTTATAGCAGTTATTTAAGTGGAGCCAAAATGAAAGCTTTGCGTCCTGAGTTAGATATTCTAAAAAAGAAAATGGGTGACGATCAACAAGGGTTTGCCATGGAGCAAATGAAGTTGTTTAGAGAAGCGGGGGTTAATCCCTTAGGTGGTTGTATTCCCGCATTACTGCAAATTCCTATTTTCTTTGCATTATATAGTTTCTTTAACTCGGAAATTGCACTGCGTGGTCAAGCTTTTTTATGGAGCGAAGATTTATCTAGTTTTGATACAATAGCCAATCTTCCGTTTACCATACCTGCATTTGGCAATCATATTAGCTTGTTTACAATTACAGCAGTTATTACCAGCTTTTTGATTTCGATTTACAATATGAGTATGACACCAACACAGGATAATCCTGCGTTAAAATACATGCCCTATATTTTTCCTTTCATGTTGTTGTTTATATTCAATAGTTTGCCATCGGCATTAACTTGGTATTACACAGTATCTAACGTGGTTACACTTTTATTGCAATTTGTAATTCAGAATTATATTATTGACCATGATAAAATTCTCGCAAAGATTGAAGCAAAGAGAAAAGCACCTAAAACCAAAAGCAAATGGCAAGAACGCTATGAGCAAATGGTAGATAGTCAGAAAAAAGTGCAAGAACTAAAAAATAAAACCACTAAAAAATAATTCATTATGCGCTACTTATTGAACATAGTCTTTGTGTGTTGTTTAGTAAGTAGCGCATTTGCTCAAACCCGTGTTGTGGCAGAGTGTACGGTTAGTTTTGCTATAAGGGTGAACAATGAATCTCAAATTGATAAAGACGCGGTTGCCCTGTTAAAACAGAGTAGTAAAACAGTGTATATTAAAGGGAACAATAGTAGATCAGATTTAACCAGTCCTTCCTTTTCTCAATCACTTATTTATAATAAGGCAAACGGTAACGCGGTTATTTTAAGAGAGATTGGAGCCAATAAATTTTTAACTAAAATTGAAGCAGCCAAATGGTTAAAACAGAATGAAAAGTTTAGTGATATGCTCATTCAGTTTACCGAAGAGAAAAAGCAAATTCTGGGATACGACTGTAAGCATGCTGTGATGCAATTGAAAGACGGTAGTACATTTTCAGTTTACTATGCATCTACCATAACACCTTCTGTTAGAGAGTTTGAATATCAATTTAAAGACATACCAGGATTTGTTTTGGAATATGAAGCCAAAGATGGATACACCCAAAAAATTACCTATACAGCAACTAAAATAAGTTTCAATCCTGTTTCTGCAGCGAAATTTGAAATTCCTACAACCGGGTACCGGTTATTGAATGATTAATTACGAGATTCTTGAGGAGTCTTGAACTTTGGTACTTTCACTTTAATCTTATAAGGATAGATATAAGTAGTATTACCATTGTTGTATTGCAACATACTGTTCTTATCGTTGTTCTGTTGCATTAAACTGTTATTGGTAAGCGTTAAACCTTTGTAATGAAGATTCGATTTAATCGCTGATAAAGACAACCCTTTCTTAGAGAAATTATTGAGGCTTCTTAGCGTAAACTTGCTGTTTTTAGCTTTGTCATCAACAATTCCAGTGAATGCAAATGCTGCAATAGCTAGGTGCAAACTCATTATGAGCATCACCATCGGGGCTTTTTTTGCGGATTTGATTTGCATTAACATATGGCAAAGGTAGGACATATCCTAAATATTTTAACGAATTATTTTTATTAACAAACGTTAATAAGGGGGTAAAAGTTTGGTTTTCGCCGAAAAAAGTTTAATTATTTGCCTAAATTAGGTAAACCATCACCCCATGAGCCAAAATCCGTACCGCGAAGACAAGGAAGAATTAAGGGAGTTGATCATTCAGTATCAACACCTTAAGCATGGAAGAAGCCATCCATTTCTAGATGAAGATGCTTTTGAGCGGATTATTGATTACTACGATGAGAAGGATGATTTGCCAGAAGCCATGATTGCTGCTGAGCTGGGGTTAGAGCAATTTCCTTATTCAGCCAACTTAATGATTAAAAAGGCAGATCTGCTATTGGCAAGTAGAAAATACCAAGAAGCCCTTAATTTATTAGAGACTGCTGAATTATTTGACAGTACCGATTTGAATTTATTTATTTTAAAAACGGATGCTTATTTGGCATTAGATCAACAGGCGAAAGCAGTTGAATTATTAGAAGCTGCTTTATTGCTTTTTGAAGGAGAAGAAAGATTAGACCTGCTTTTTGAGTTAGCCGATGTATATGATGATTATGAAGAGTTTGATAAGGTATTTGATTGTTTAAAACTGATTTTAGAGGAAGACCCCAACAATGAAGAAGCACTATACAAAATTTGTTTTTGGACTGATTTTACAGGAAGAAACGAAGAGAGCATAAAGCTTCATCAATCAATAATAGAAGAGCACCCATTTAGTGAATTGGCTTGGTTTAATTTGGCAGCTGCCTACCAAGGGCTCAAGTTGTACGAAAAAGCAATTGATGCTTATCAATATGCTGTTGCCATAGATGAAAAATTTGATTATGCATATCGTAATATGGGCGATGCCTTTTTGAGATTACGTAAGTATAAAGAGGCGATTGAGGTTTTAGAAAAAGTACTAGAGCTTAGTAGGCCTGAAGATGTTATTTATGAAGCGATAGGCCATTGTTATCATAGAATGGGTAAATATGCGCAGGCAAGATTTAATTATAAAAAAGCAGTGCACTTAAATGCAGGCGATAGTAAACTTCATTATAAGATTGCTGTAACCTATATGTTAGAGGAACAATGGCAGGCTGCAGCAAAACAATTAGAAAATTCAATGAGAATTACTCGATCCGTTCCAGAATACAATTTGGCAATGGGAGAGTGTATGATGAATTTAGAAAGATATAAAGACGCAATTATTTATTTTGGAACAGTAGTAAAGCATAAGCCTAAATCTATTGCAGGTTGGGAAGCTTTGTTGCGTTGTTTAATAAAAGCTGAAATGTTTGAAGAAGCATATAATCAATGCCAGGCTGCATTGATTGCAACTGCTGAGAAGCCCCTTTTTTATTTTTATGCAAGTACGATATTGTTTGTTTTAGGAAAATCCAAAGAAGCATTGCTTAAGTTAGAAACTGCTATGGATAAAGCCCCGAAACTGCTTAAAAAGTTCATGGAACTGAATCCATTTATTTTACAAAATAACCAAGTAGTGGATATCATTGCTCGGTATAAGAAAGGAAAGAAAATATAAATATGTATTTTTGCTTTGATAAATTAGATAAGAATGAATTACAGACTTACACAAATACCAGAAAGAACAACGCAACCTAGGGCAAATGGATTAACCATGGTAATGGATAAAGGGTTGAGTATTAATCAAGCAAAGGATTTCCTTAGCGTTGCTGGTCCCCATGTAGATATTGTTAAGTTAGGATTCGGAACTTCCTTTGTAACGCCTAATTTAAGAGAAAAATTAGCCGTTTATAGAGAAGCCAATATGCCTGTTTATTTTGGTGGAACTTTGTTTGAAGCTTTCTTGATTCGGAATCAATTTGACGATTATGTAGAAGTCTGTAGAGATTACGGTGTAAGCTATATTGAAGTGTCTGATGGCTCAATCACTATTCCACATGCAGAAAAGTGTGGATACATAGAGAAACTAACACAACATGCTACCGTATTAAGCGAAGTGGGTAGTAAAGATGCAGCTCATATTATTCCGCCATACAAATGGATTGAATTGATGAGAGCCGAATTAGAAGCAGGTTCATCTTATGTGATTGCGGAAGCAAGAGAAGCAGGAAATGTAGGAATTTACAGGGGAAGTGGTGAAGTTAGAGAAGGATTGGTTCAAGAAATTTTAACCCAAATACCTGCTGAAAAAATAATTTGGGAAGCGCCTCAAAAAGCACAACAATTGTATTTCCTGGAGTTGATTGGATGTAATGTAAATCTTGGAAATATTGCTCCAAATGAAGTGCTGCCATTAGAAGCAATGCGCATAGGATTAAGAGGAGACACATTTCATCTTTATCTAGATAAAGCTTAGTATGCGCTTATTTGGTCTGGTTGGATATCCGTTAACACATTCATTTTCTAAAACTTATTTTACCCAAAAATTCTCCTCCATGGGAATGGGTGAAGAGCTTGTTTACGAAAATTTCTCCATTCCAGATATTGAGGAATTACCCTATTTGCTGATACAAAAAAAATATTTAGATGGGTTTAATATTACCATTCCTTATAAGAAGCAAGTACTTCCTTTTCTACATCAACTAACACCGGAAGTAGCTGAAATGGGGGCTTGTAATTGTGTTCGTATCCAAAATAAAAAATTAATTGGCTATAATACAGACGTAGTTGGATTTGAGCAATCATTAAAACCTTTTTTACAAAAACAGCATACACATGCGTTGATTTTGGGTACTGGGGGTGCGGCCGCAGCAGTCGAATTTGTTTTGCGTAAACTCAAAATCAACTATTTGAATGTTTCTAGAAACCCAACAGAATCAACTATATCATACCAGCAAATCAATCAATCAGTATTAAATCAATATCAACTCATCATCAATACCAGTCCGGTAGGCCAATACCCCAATGTGGAAGCGGCTCCATTGATTCCTTATGAATACCTTGGTGCTCAACATCATTTATATGATTTGATTTATAATCCAACAGAAACCCTGTTTTTGCAAAAGGGAAAGGCACAAGGTGCGTCTGTACAAAATGGATATGAAATGTTGGTTTTGCAGGCTGAAGAAAGTTGGAGAATCTGGAACCATTAATTAACCCAATTGCTGGATAATATTTTCCGGAAGTGAAACTTTCTTTTTAGCGGTGTAATCATACAACATCATTCCTGTTTTAGCGCGAACAGCTAATTGGTGTTCACCATTTTCTAATACTGTAACTCGATAATAAATATCAAAGCCAAGTTTATCAAAATCGGTAGCAACAACTGCAATTTCGATTATGTCTTTATGATTCAATTCTTTTTTATATTCAATCATTGCATCCGCCATGATTAGTCCAAACGATTCAACGCTCAATTCTGCATACCCCCTTGATTGTAAAAACTGCTGCCTGCCTTCCTGAAGTAAAGACAAAATGGTGTCGTTTCCAACATGACCTCCGTAGTTCAAATCGGTTACTCGAATTTGTATCTGAGTAGAAAAGCTAAACTGTTCGGGGAGTTGAATTTTAATTCGGTTCATTGTTGTTTATTTACTCAAATTAGCTACAACTAATACTACTTTGTTTGGTTTAGAAGAAATTCAAGGAGCTTACTCATTGCTTTTTTACGGTGACTGTACTGGTTCTTCTCGTCCATGCTCATTTCAGCAAAACATTTATTAGCTCCATCTGGAACAAAAATGGGATCATAACCAAATCCCTCTGTGCCCTTTTGTTCAGCTATAATTTTTCCTTTACAAATACCTTCGAATAAGTATTCCTGTTCATTCCAAATTAATGAGATCACTGTTCTAAACTGTGCGGTTTTATTTTCTTTAGTCAATAATTTGTGAAGCACTAAGTTAATATTAGCTTGAAAATTTCTTTCATCACCCGCATATCTTGCACTTTTAACACCAGGCTCTCCATTTAATGCAACAATTTCTAATCCAGTGTCTTCGCTGAAACAATTCTTTTGAGTTAACCCATGTATCACTTTAGATTTCTCGCTTGCATTGGCTTCTAATGTATCGTGTGGCTCAGGAATATCAATATCAATGCCTGCATCGGCAAGTGATAGAACTGTTAAAAGGTTGCCTGTAACTGCTTTTATTTCTTTTACTTTATTTGCATTATTGGTAGCAAAAATAATTTCAACTGTTGCCATTGATTAAAGATTAAAAAGTGATTTAAGACTTACCCAAAGTTTGGTCTTTTCTAATTTGGCATCGCCAGTGTCACCATAGTATTTCAACAAAGAAGGGGCCATTAAAAAAGTACACCCCCCATAGTGTTGAACCTGATAATGGGGTATAGTAAATGGAAGTTTAACCATTGCCGCATTTACATCAAATAATAAACAGCTAGAGGGGTTCAGCTCTTGTTTAATTTCTGTAAAATTAGCCAAGTATCGGGCAATATTAATGACTGCAACATCCCCCATATTTAATTTACAAGCCCCTAAAATTTTGGTTAAAAAGTCTAAACTTTCTTCATTTAGGAAGGCAGCATCTGGTTCTTGAACTAATATGACAATATTTTTACCATTGTTGCCCAAATACCATTTTTCAGGTCGCTCTTTTGAAGGACCCGAATATAGGGGAGGGTCTATTACTACAGCTTTTGGGGCGGAAATGGGCGCTGATTGTTGAGCCGATTCAACTATCACCAAATTGCTCGGAAAAAGGTTGGCCAATACAAAATCGGGTAGTTGTTCGGGCATTTTTGGTCCTTTTAAAATATTAACAGTTGTTAGTTTTTAAATTTTTTGTTTCTTTGCGCCAAATATAAAACTATGAACGCAGTACTTGATATAAACATTACAAAGGCCGACAAATCTAAATTAGATACCATCAGCTTAGAAAATATTCCTTTTGGACGTATGTTTACTGATCATATGTTGGTGGCAGAATACAGCAATGGGGTTTGGAAAAATGTGGAGATTAAACCATACCAACCAATGAGTATGGACCCATCGTTGGCTGCTTTGCACTATGGGCAATCTATTTTTGAGGGGATCAAAGCTTATCAAAACGAAGAAGGTAAAGCTGCTATATTCAGACCTTTTGAAAATTTTAAGCGATTTAATATTTCGGCAACTAGAATGCAAATGCCAACCGTTCCTGAAAAAATCTTTATTGATGGAATGCGTGAATTAATCAATCTAGATCGCAACTGGATTCCTGCCATGCCCGATCATTCTTTGTACATTAGACCTTTCATGTTTGCAACCGATGCGGTGTTAGGAGTAAAGCCTTCTGATACTTATCAGTTCATGATTATTTTGAGCCCAACCGGCCCTTATTTTAGCACCCCAATGCGTATTTATGTTGAAGAGAAATATACCCGTGCGGTAACTGGTGGGGTTGGATATTCTAAGAATGCAGGAAATTATGGATCAAGTATGTATCCAACACAGCTAGCGAAAGAAATGGGCTACGACCAAGTGTTGTGGACCGATGCCAATGAGCATAAATATTTGCAAGAAGTGGGTATGATGAATGTATTCTTCATTATTGGTAACCAGGCAATAACTCCATCTTTAGAAGAAGGAACTATTTTAGCGGGTATCACAAGAATGAGCGCTTTAACCCTGTTGGCAGAAATGGGGCTTGACGTAGTAGAGAAAAAGATTTCCATTGACGAATTAATGGCTGCATACAAAGCAGGGCAATTGCGCGAAGTATTTGGAGCAGGCACTGCTGCTACTATTTCTTTGATTAAAGAATTGCGTTACAAAGATGAATCTATGTTTTTTGATACCGATAGCTGGACTGTTGCCCCAGAATTAAAGAAAAGACTCAATGATATTCGCCAAGGTAAAGCGGAAGACACCCATGGTTGGATGCTTTCTGTTTAGGATCATTTTTAACAATTAAAATTGGGTTTCAACTTTTGAATAGTTTAGATAAAAGCCCCGTCTGCTTCATTTCAGACGGGGCTTTTAATTTGTCCCAAACCTTTTTTAAACAAGCATTATTTACTGTTTAATAAAAGGAATATTTTGTTGATTTGCGCCACTAATTACTTGAATATAGTATTGTCCATTGCTGATATCTCCAATTGGGATGCTCACCAGTCCTTGCTGCATACTACCTATTTGAATCGTCTTAATAAGGGTACCAGAAAGATGATACAATCTAATTGAGCTATTGGCAGTGACTGCAGATTTGAAAATTACTTTCAGTTCAGTTTTTGCAGGATTCGGATAAATTTTAACTGTTAAAAGATTCACCAATGGACTGCTAGCCTTGGGAATAAATTTACCAATATAGAATCGATTGCTTGCTTTACTTAGCGTATCACTGGTGATGCTGAATAGATAACTGCTGTCTTTTACCAGACTCAAAGTTTTATTGGTGTAGCTATCGTATAAAACGAGTAGGTAATTAGTTGGCATGAATGCATCCAATATTTGAAAACGATAGTTGCCTTCTACTGCATTATTTAATTCAATTGGAATAATGGTTTGTTCTTGAAAAATTCTACTGTCAACTGCTAGTTTAATTCCATCAGATATTTTGCTAAACAGATTGATTCCAGGATTCATCAACTTGATTGCATCGAGTGAATCTTTACCATTTCTAGCGCCCGATTGTTCTCTTATAATAAGTCGGTCTTGAAGGGTTTGATTACTGATTAAATCGATGGTAGTAAAGTACCCAGTCCCTTCGTGATAGTCTTCTATTAGTCCCTTGTTCCACTCGTTAGTTTTGGAAGCTTCGGTAATCGTAATTTCATTCGCCGCAGTACTATCCGTTAATAGAATATACGCTTCAAATGGATTGAGTATATATTTCTGTGTAAATGGAAGTGTTATATAACCTCCTTTGCTTCCTAATAGCGGATTCCAAATATATTTATACGAACTCACTTTTGCTGAACGAAGGATTGTTCCAGTATTTAATGGGCTTAAATAAGGGTTCGCTACAATATTAAAACCATTACTGATTTTGTTGAGTGTAATTTGATGTGTTCCCAATTGTATGTTGCCACTTAAGTAGGTTGGCCATATATTGGTTTGATTGGGTAAAATAGTCCATTTGATGCCCTGGTATTTCTTCCAATCATTGCTTGAACTGTCCAAGCTAAAGTTGACTGCTTGCCATCCAGTTTCAATGGAGCAGCTATCTGAGTTTAATGAAGGATTATTATAGAAGATAGTTGGTTTGTTGGTCCAAGTATTGAATGAAACTGATTGATTAAATGGATGACCTACCAAATAATTTCCTACAGCTTTATTTAGTAAAATATTCTTAGCGTAAACCTTTCCTAGAATTTGGGTTCCAACAGCGGAAGAGGCAATGGAAGCGGTTTCAGTTAAATACAACCAATCATTGGTAGTTAAATTTCCTGCTGCTAATTGTAAGCTGCCATCTATGAATAACCGATCCGTTAATGCTGCTCCTGCAATATTTTTAACAACCAAATGTTGAATACGATTTTCTTTAAATAATTGACCATTTAGTAATTGATTTTTATTCCCATTTAGTTCTACAACTGCCTTTGTTGCGTCAATGGATGATGAGTCGCCATTGATGCTACCGCTTAATTTTAGAGTGCCCGTAATTTGTAATTTTGCACCAGACAATACCTCAAGCTGTTTGATACTGTGTACACCTGAAAGAATAGGTTGATATGCAGCATTGGCCGATATGGTTATAAAAGCACTATCACTAGGGGTAGATATATTGCACCAATTTTGTGGATTATGCCAATTGCTATCGGCACTACCTATCCAGCTTGTAGATTGAAAGAATATTTTTTTGTTGGCACTTGTGATACCATTCGATACCCTGATTTGAATACTGTCTTTTTCGTTTGACTGTCTTGAATGAACCTTCCACAAACTAGGACTGGTAATGGTTCCATTGGAAACAGTCGTATAGTTTTGTAAACTGCTAAACCAATTAACGGGTGCTTGAATAATTTGCCAATTTAATTCTTCCCCTACAACAGTGGAGTCAATCGCTAGCAAATTGCTGATTTCAATACTGTCTCGATTATTGCATTGAGAAAATAAAGTATCCGAAGGAAACCTGAATTGAATATTACTGCCATCTACTTGTATATATTGAATGGCTGTAGACAATAAATTGATTGTAGATAAATTTCCTGCTTCATCTTTTATCATTAATTGATTGGGATTAAAATTATTGGCTATGCCAATTCCGTCTTTGTCTTTTTCTCCTTTTTGAATAATATAATGAAACAAGAGTTGGTTGCTATTATTCCCGCTTTTATAAATTGCTTGTCTATTGTTGCTGCCAACGGTAATGGGTAAATAGTTAATAGGAGAGCTGGTATCTAAATGAACCGTTTCGTTAAATAATAATTTCAATTGCAACGTATCACCCGTTTTTAATAAGCTATCATTAGGTGAACTGAAACCGATTTGAAGGGGCTTTACTTTGTCGATTAATTGGGTATCAATGCTAAAAAACGGAAGCCCACTTAATCCAGGAATTAAATTATTGTTATTGCTGATGCCGAGAACCATTTTTCCTTCACCAACTCCTGAATAAACAGTAATTAAATATTCATTGCCTGTTCCTGAAACACTAGCAATGGAGGCGTTGCTTAATCCAGTTGTTATCAAAGTAAAATTACTGGTACTTAATCCACTGATATCTCCCCCTGCTTTAAAACTATATTGAATGGTGTCTGCATTGATTGGTTGTGGTGCAAGTGAATACAAGCTATCAATTTGTACAGTATGGCCACTGGTGTCAAAGTCTGCGCTAAAATTAAAATTGTCTATTGCCACTAAATCGTCACTACCAGTTTCATCTGTATCGTCCCATCTCAATACCAATTGTTCTCCATTTTTCCAGTCAATACCTGTAATCATGAATTGAACCGTGGTTTGGTTTTCAGGACTGTTTCCATTTAAACTTCCAGCACCAATACTGAATTGAATGGATGAAAAATTCATTGAAGTATGTGTTAATAAAGTAGGTTGATCAATGCTGCTCATTGTGCCAGTGGCATATTTTCCTATCCAAGTATTTTGATTGCCTGAACCCCCTTTTCTCCATTGCTCCGCGGTAAAAGAGCCACTGATTTTATTTATGCTTCCTCCTGTTTGGTTGGTTAGTCTAATGCCAAAAGCATATACGCCAGTGCCTGCCGCAATGGACCCCAATGCTCGTTCAACGCTGCCGCTGTTTCCAACACTATACATTCCACTTGATGTTGCTGTTCCAGTTCCTTGTGCAAACACCGCATTGGTGCCCGACCCCGATTTATGCATGAATTCCCATCCAGCTAATCCTGTTAATAAAAAGGGAGCTTGGGAGAACGAATGTGGCCCCTTGCCAGTTAGCGTAAATGATCCCCCAGCGGGTAAATCATTAAAATTTTGTTGATAAACCGCTTTTTTTTCAGAATAAATAATAGGGCTGCCCAATTGTGCATAAACAGCTGAATCCGCTACATACAAAAGCAGCAGTAAAATGATAATATATGGCCTCATGGCGGAATAGGGGGGTATGCGGGGCTACTGTGTAAAGCAACAAATTGTTGTTGAAATCAACAATAGGGGGATGAAAACTGGGCTAAAACCCTTTTTTTTGCCCGTAGAAATACTTTTTTTTTGAAAACATTTTGGATTCTCATTTGGAGCCATTACCTTTGCCGTCCGAAATTTTAAATGGTTTATAATGCCTACAATACAACAATTAGTTAGAAAAGGCCGCGAAATAATCAGGGCTAAGAGTAAGTCAAGAGCTTTGGATGCATGTCCTCAGCGTCGTGGCGTATGTACCCGTGTATATACTACCACTCCAAAAAAACCAAACTCTGCTTTGCGTAAAGTAGCGAAAGTGCGTTTGACCAATAAAGTAGAGGTGATTGCCTATATTCCAGGTGAAGGCCACAACTTACAGGAGCACTCTATCGTATTAATCCGTGGTGGTCGTGTTAAAGACTTACCAGGGGTACGTTACCATATTGTACGTGGTAGCTTAGATACTGCAGGTGTTAAAGACCGTAAGCAGAGCCGTTCTAAGTATGGTACTAAGAAGGAAAAAGCTAAAAAATAGTTCTATTCATAACTGCGACTGAGTAAAGTTTTAATACTTGAAGAAGATCAGTCTCATTAAAAATTAAATCATGCGTAAAGCACAAGCGAAAAAATTACCCTTAGCACCAGACGGTCGTTTTAACGATAAGTTGGTTACCCGTTTCATCAATAACTTGATGTGGGATGGTAAAAAAAGTACTGCAATTAATATTTTCTATGATGCAGTAGATAAAATAACAAAAGTTACTGGTGAAGACGGTTACGAAGTGTGGAAGAAAGCAATTGCCAACGTAACTCCTGCTGTTGAAGTAAGAAGCCGCAGAATTGGTGGTGCAACTTTCCAGATTCCTGCTGAAGTTCGCCCTGATCGTAAAATTTCTTTAAGCATGAAGTGGTTAATCCGCTACAGTCGCGAAAGAAACGGTCGTACCATGGCAGATAAATTATCAAATGAAATCATGTCTGCTGCAAAAGGTGAAGGTGCTGCATTCAAGAAAAAAGAAGATACACATCGTATGGCTGAGGCAAACAAAGCCTTCTCTCACTTTAAAGTGTAATTTCTCACAAATATTTACGAAACCTCTCCGATACCTCGGGGAGGTTTTTTTTTGGACCAACCCCCTGCAGTTCAGTTACTTAATCGGGTCTTTCCCCAACGATTTTTCCCCATTCTAAATAAAACGGTCCGAACCCTTTGTTGGTTCGGTATTATCTGTACCTTTGCGGCCTCTAAAAAAACAAGAATACTATATGGCTGATTTGAAATTTCAACGAAACTTTGGTATTGCCGCCCACATTGATGCCGGTAAAACCACTACCACCGAGCGTATTTTGCGCTACACTGGTATGATCCATAAGATTGGTGAAGTACATGATGGTGGTGCTACTACCGACTGGATGGAACAGGAAAAGGAAAGAGGTATTACCATTACTTCTGCGGCAGTAAGCTGTCAGTGGAATTTCCCAACTGTATTGGGTAAAGCCACTCCTGAAACCAAGAATTATTATTTCAACATCATCGATACTCCAGGACACGTAGACTTTACTGTAGAGGTAGAGCGTTCAATGCGTGTACTAGATGGTTTGATTGCGTTGTTTTCTGCAGTAGATGGTGTAGAACCTCAGTCTGAAACTGTTTGGCGTCAAGCTAACCGTTATAAAGTTCCACGTATTGGATTCGTAAATAAAATGGACCGTGCTGGTGCCGATTTCTTAATGGTGGTAACACAGGTTAAGGAAATGTTGGGTGCTAAAGCAGTTCCATTGCAATTACCAATTGGTGCAGAAGACAATTTCAAGGGCGTTGTAGACTTGATTAAAATGAAAGGTATTGTATGGCACGCTGAAACAGAGGGAATGACATTTGATGAAATTCCTGTGCCTGCTGATATGATGGAAGATGTTTTGCATTGGAGACAAAACTTAATTGAAGCTGTTGCTGAATACGATGATAAGTTGATGGAGAAATTCTTTGATAACCCAGATTCAATTTCTGAAGATGAGGTTCACGAAGCAATCCGTAAAGCTTGTATAGATTTAAGCATCGTTCCAATGATGTGTGGTTCTTCATTCAAGAATAAAGGTGTACAAACAGCACTAGATGCGGTATGTCGTTACTTACCTTCTCCAGTTGATGTGGAAGATACAGTAGGTACTGATCCTGATTCTGGTGAGCAAATCACTAGAAAGCCAAATGCAAAAGAACCATTTGCTGCATTGGCATTCAAAATCATGACCGATCCTTTCGTTGGTCGTTTGGCATTCTTCCGTTGTTACTCTGGTCGTTTAGATGCGGGTTCTTATGTATTGAACGTAAGAAGTGGTAAGAAAGAACGTATCAGCCGTATCATGAAGATGTTTGCAAATAAGCAAAATCCAATTGACTTTATTGAAGCAGGAGATATTGCTGCTGCAGTAGGTTTCAAAGAAATCAAAACAGGGGATACACTTTGCGATGAAAACCATCCAATTACTTTGGAGAATATGTTTATTCCAGAACCAGTTATCGCGATTGCTGTTGAGCCTAAAACTCAAGCAGACGTAGATAAAATGGGTATGGCCATTGCAAAGTTGGTAGAAGAAGATCCTACTTTACGTGTAAATACCGATGAAGATACTGGCCAAACCATCTTACGTGGAATGGGTGAATTACACCTTGAAATCATCATTGACCGTATGCGTCGTGAGTTTAAGGTAGAAGTAAACCAAGGTGCTCCACAGGTTGCTTATAAAGAGTCTTTTGGAAATACAATTACCCATAGAGAAGTATTGAAAAAGCAGTCTGGTGGTCGTGGTAAGTTTGCCGATATTCAATTTGAAATTGGACCAGCTGATCTAGAGTGGTTAAAAGAGAACGAAGGAAAGAGCTTCCAATTTGTAAATGATTTATTTGGTGGATCTATTCCAAAAGAATTTGTTCCAGCTATCTTAAAAGGGTTTGAAACATCAATGACTTCTGGAGTATTGGCAGGTTATCCTGTAAACAATATGAAAGTGCGTGTATTTGATGGTAGCTACCATGATGTGGATTCTGATGCAATGAGCTTTGAATTATGTGCTAAATCTGGTTTCCGTGAAGCTGGTCGTAAAGCAAAGCCTACATTATTAGAGCCTATTATGAAAGTAGAAGTTCTTACTCCAGATCAGTACATGGGAGATGTTACCGGAGACTTAAACCGTCGTCGTGGTATGCTAGAAGGAATGGATAGCCGTGCTAACCTTCAGGTTATCAAAGCTAAAGTTCCATTGAGCGAAATGTTTGGTTATGTAACTCAACTTCGTTCATTAAGTTCTGGCCGTGCAACTTCAACCATGGAGTTCTCTCATTACAATCCTGCTCCAAACAACGTTGCAGAAGAAGTAATGGCAAAGAACAAGGGTAAGGTTAAATCTGATGATTAATTATCCATTTATTTGATATACTGCGCCCCGATTTTAATCGGGGCGTTTTTTTTAATAGGGGGGAGGATTAGAGCTGTCTTTCAGTTTTAAGACACTGATTGGCCAGGGCAAAAAATAGCTCAGCTCCTTTTGTATTAAATTTTAATTTAATCTGAACGAGGTTTTTGGGGAAAAACAGGGTGTTTTCGGAGAAAATAAAAAATAAATCCACAAAAACATATAAAAAGAAGATAAAAAACTTGTCTGTTCAATTACAGCTCCTTACCTTTGCAACCCCAACGTAAAAATTGGTTTTTGACTATGTCTCAGCGAATCAGAATCAAATTACAATCATACGATCACAATCTAGTAGATAAATCTGCAGAGAAGATCGTTAAGACAGTACGTAGTACAGGTGCAGTAGTAACAGGACCTATTCCTTTGCCTACTCATAAGAAAATCTTTACTGTATTGCGTTCACCACACGTTAATAAGAAAAGCCGTGAGCAGTTCCAATTAGCTACGCACAAGCGTCTAATGGATATCTACACTTCTTCTTCTAGAACAGTAGATGCGTTGAGCAAACTAGACTTACCGTCTGGTGTTGAAGTTGAAATTAAAGCTTGATAAAGCCGATTCTCTAGAAAGAGAGAAACTAGTTCTTAAATACCCAATTATCTGCCAATCGGCTCCGGCCTGAAAAAGCAGCTCTGATAAAGAAATTATAAATCATTTAGTTCACAATGAACTAAATGAGTAACATATAAACAGGCCCTTCGAGGTTTGTTTACTACCGGTACTTCCTCTTCAAAATGTAAATTTTGAAAACAACGGAAAAGGTCGGTAGCAAACTAGGATTGAATCCCGCTTCATCGGTGGGATGTCCTCATAACCGAGCGGGGCATAAACCGCAAAACGATGAAAGGAATTATTGGAAAAAAAATCGGGATGACCAGCATCTTCGCTGCTGATGGAAAGCAAACAGCTTGTACCATCGTAGAAGTTGCTCCAAATACCGTTACACAAATCAAAACACAGGAAACCGATGGTTATTCTGCTGTTCAATTAGCAATCGGCGACAAGAAAGAAAAGCACGCTACAAAAGCCGAAATCAATCACTTTGCTAAGGCTCAAACTCCAGCCAAAAAGTTCGTAAAAGAATTTCGTAATTACTCAATAGAGAAAAACTTAGGGGAAACCGTAACTATTGACATCTTCTCTGAAGGAGATAGTGTTGAAGTTGTTGGTACTACTAAGGGTAAAGGTTTCCAGGGTGTTGTAAAGCGCCATGGATTCTCTGGTGTGGGTGAAGCATCTCATGGTCAGCACGATCGTCAACGTGCACCAGGTTCTATTGGTGGATCATCATACCCTTCAAGAGTATTTAAAGGAATGAGAATGGCCGGCCGTATGGGTGGTGACCGTGTTAAAATGAAAGGTTTGAAAGTAGTTAAAATATTTTCAGAAAAGAACTATATCCTGATCAGCGGTTCTGTACCAGGTCATAACGGTTCTATCGTTTTAATTCAGAAATAATCACCCTGTTTAATTGACAGATTAATTGAAAGATCATGCAAGTAGATGTATTAGATATAAAAGGACAGAAAACCGGTAGAACGGTTGAATTACCACAGGAAATCTTTGGTATTGAACCAAATAACCACGTTATCTATCTAGCTGTTAAGCAATACTTAGCCGCACGTCGTTCTGGAACGCACAAAGTTAAAACTCGCGCTGAAGTACAAGGTGCTAGCCGCAAGTTACACAAGCAAAAAGGAACTGGTGGTTCTCGTAAAGGTAATATCCGTAACCCTTTATACAAGGGTGGTGGTACTATCTTTGGACCAAAACCTCATGCTTACGATTTCAAGTTGAATCGTAAAGTTAAAGACTTGGCTAAGATTTCTGCTTTAAGTCATAAAGCAAAAGAAAGTGCAATCATCGTTGTTGAAGAAATAAAGATGGATGCGCCTAAAACCAAACAATTGGTTGATATTATGGGTAACCTTAAAGTTGCTGATAAGAAAGCGCTTATCGTTTTACCAGAATACAACGACAACCTGTACTTGAGCACTCGTAACGTACCAAATGTTGCTAGCACATTGTTGGCCGACATTAATACGTATGAAATCATGAATGCAGATGTATTAGTAATAACAGAGAACACTGTGAATATCTTTAACGAAGAAGAAGCAGTAGCTTAATTTAAGTAACGTTTCAATCATACAAAATGAGACAGTCAGAAATTTTAATAAAGCCAATCTTAACCGAGAAAGCAAACGCACAACAGGATACGTTGAGAAGATATGCTTTTAAAGTAAACCGTAAGGCTAACAAGTTAGAGATTAAGAAAGCAATTGAAGATTTCTATGGTGTAAATGTAGTAGATGTTAATACTGCAGTTGCTCCTGGAAAAAATAAAGCCCGTTACACAAAAGCTGGTTTTATTCAGGGAATGAAGTCTGCATACAAGAAAGCATTTGTTACTGTAGCAGAAGGTGAAACAATTGATCTTTACGCAAATATTTAATTTATAGCAGCGGAGCTGAAAAATCCGCACAAAAAAAATAAACAATGGCACTAAAAAAGTACAAACCAATCACAGCAGGAACACGTTGGAGAATTGGTAATGCTTATGCTGAGATCACTACTAATAAGCCTGAGAAGAGTTTGTTAGAGCCTCAAAAAAATACTGCTGGTCGTAACTTCCAAGGTCGTAGAGTTATGCGTTACATGGGCGGTGGTAATAAGCAACATTATCGTATCATCGATTTCAAACGTAACAAAAGAGATATCGCTGCAACAGTAGTATCTATTGAATACGATCCAAACCGTACTGCATTTATTGCATTGGTTCAGTATACCGATGGAGAAAAGCGTTACATCATTGCTCCTCAGGGAATTCAGGTTGGTCAAACAGTAATTGCAGGTGATGCAGTTGCTCCTGAATTGGGTAATTCATTGGCTATGAAAAATATGCCATTGGGTACTACAATCCACAACATTGAATTACAACCTGGTCAAGGTGGTAAGATGGTAAGAAGTGCTGGTGCTTCTGCACAATTAGCCAATAAGGAAGAAAAGTACGCTGTACTTAAAATGCCTTCTGGTGAATTGAGAAAAGTGTTGATTAACTGTTATGCAACCGTTGGTGTTGTTTCAAACAGCGATCATAACTTAGAAACAGCAGGTAAAGCGGGTAAAAACCGTTGGAAAGGTATTCGTCCACGTGTAAGAGGTGTTGCCATGAACCCAGTAGATCACCCGATGGGTGGTGGTGAAGGTAGAGCTTCTGGTGGTCACCCACGTAGCAGAACAGGTAAGTATGCAAAAGGTGAGAAGACTCGTACAAAAGGAAAGGGTAGCGATAAGCTAATCATCCAACGCAGAAATGGTAAAAAACTGGCTAAGTAATAACCAACCAGTCAAAATAAATAAATAAACTAATAGACCAGTAAACTCAAATAATTATGGGTCGTTCGATTAAAAAAGGTCCTTACGTAGATGCTAACTTAGAAGGTAAAGTAGTTGCTATTAACGACGGAAAAGTAAAGAGAAACGTTATCAAAACTTGGAGTCGTCGCAGCACAATCACACCTGATTTTGTTGGACACACTTTTGCCGTGCACAACGGAAATAAGTTCATCCCTGTTTACGTAACAGAATTCATGGTAGGTCACAAATTAGGTGAATTTGCCCCTACTAGAAACTTTAGAGGACACGCAGGAACTAAAAAATAACTGTAGGGGATAACACCCATACATCAAACAAAAAAAGAAATGGAAGCAGTAGCTAAACTGAACAATTATCCAACAGGTCCGCGTAAAATGCGCCTGTTAGCCGATGTGATCCGTGGAATGGAAGTGGAGAAAGCCCTGGCTATTCTGGAACATCATCCTCAGCACAATGCCACTCCATTGGCAAAACTGTTGAAGAGTGCTATCAGTAACTGGGAGCAGAAAAACAGCGGATCAAATGCTGCGGACAGCAGTCTGGTTGTAAAGACCGTATTCGTTGATGGCGGTAGAGTATTAAAGCGTATGCGCCCTGCACCACAAGGCCGTGGCTACAAAGTACGCAAGCGCAGCAACCATGTAACATTAATCGTAGATTCTAAAAACTAATTAGTAAAACCATTATATGGGTCAGAAAGCAAATCCAATTGGTAACAGGTTAGGCATCATCCGCGGATGGGACAGTAACTGGTATGGTAGTAAAAAAGACTACGCATCCAAACTGATCGAAGATCATAAGATCCGTACCTACCTGAGTGCCCGTATCAACAAAGGTGGAATCGCAAAGATCGTTATTGAGCGCACGCTTGGTAAATTGATCATAACTATTCATACTTCTAAGCCAGGTATTATCATCGGAAAAGGTGGTAACGAGGTAGATCGTATTAAAGAAGAGTTGAAGAAGTTAACTGGTAAAGACGATGTTCAAATTAATATTTTGGAAATCCGTCGTCCGGAACTAGATGCAACTATCGTAGGAGATACCATCGCTCGTCAAATCGAAAACCGTATCAACTTCAAACGTGCAACTAAAATGGCCATTGCCTCTACACTCCGTATGGGTGCTGAAGGTATCAAGGTTAAATTAAGCGGTCGTTTGGGTGGTGCTGAGATTGCTCGTAGCGAAGAATTTAAACAAGGCCGTACTCCATTACATACTTTCCGTATGGACATTGATTATGCCAATGTTTTTGCTCAAACTGTTTACGGTAAAATTGGTATCAAAGTATGGATCTGTAAAGGTGAAGTACTTGGAAAGCGTGAATTGAATCCAAACTTCGTTGGTGGTAAGAATGATATGAGCGATAGAAGAGAAAGATCTGGTGGAGATGAAAGAGGTCGTGGCGGAGACAGAAGAGACGATAGAAGAGGTGGTGGAAGAGGAGAACGCAGAAACTAATATTCAAAAATTAGTAATGCAGAATTACTAAAGTTTTAAATAACTACGAATCAAATTCGTGGACCAAAAAACTAAAAAATGTTACAGCCGAAAAGAAGCAAACATAGGAAACAGCAGAAAGGACGCATTCGCGAAGTAGCTAAGCGTGGAACTGCTATATCATTTGGATCATTTGCCTTAAAAGCATTAGAGCCCATCTGGTTAACTAACCGCCAGATTGAATCTGCCCGTCAGGCCATGACCCGTGCTATGAAGCGTGAGGGAAATGTATGGATCAGAGTATTCCCTGACAAAATTATTACCCATAAGCCTGCTGAAGTGAGAATGGGTAAGGGTAAAGGTAACCCTGAATATTGGGCTGCTGTTGTTGAGCCAGGACGTATCATCTTCGAGTGCGATGGTGTTACTGAAGCTGTAGCAAAAGAAGCGATGGGTCTTGCAGCACAAAAATTACCAATCGCAACCAAGTTCATCGTAAGAAGAGATTTGCAAGCATAACCAAAAAAAGAAATTGCAATGGCTAATAAAAAAACATACGAATTTAACAAGAATCTAAAGGATCTCAGTGTAACAGATCTTAGAGCAAAAATCCAAGAAGACGAACTACGTTTGAAAAAATTGGAGTTTGCTCACGCTATCTCTCCACTAGAAAATCCAATGACTATTCGTGGACTTCGTAGAGACATCGCCCGTATCAAAACGGAATTGAAGAAAAAAGAAATGGGTATTTAAACCATAAATTAAACACAATGGCTGAAAGAAATTTGCGCAAAACAAGGACAGGGATCGTTACCAGCGATAAAATGGATAAAACCATCACTGTTGCTGTTGAAAGAAAAGTAAAACACCCTATCTACGGTAAATTCGTAAAGAAGACTACTAAGTTCCATGCTCATGATGAGAAAGGAGAGTGCACCATCGGTGATGTGGTGAAGATCATGGAAACTCGTCCGCTTAGTAAAACCAAGCGTTGGAGACTAGTTGAAATTGTAGAAAAAGCGAAATAATAATATTGATTTGAGTAATTACTTCATCCGATAAGATGCAGTGATGCTTAAATGTAAAATTTCAAATTAAATAAAATGATTCAGCAAGAAAGCAGGTTAAATGTAGCTGACAATAGTGGCGCTAAAGAAGTCCTTTGTATTAAGGTACTTGGTAATAGCGGTCAGGATTATGCTAAGATCGGCGATAAAATTGTTGTTACGGTAAAAGACGCAATCCCTGCAGGTGGTGTTAAAAAAGGAACAGTATCTAAAGCAGTTATTGTTCGTACTAAAAACAAACTACGCAGAAAAGATGGTTCTTATATCCGTTTTGATGACAACGCAGTTGTGTTGTTGAACAATTCAGACGAGCCTCGCGGTACACGTATCTTTGGACCTGTAGCTAGAGAATTGCGTGATAAGGGATATA
>JAGOGG010000086.1 GCA_017996795.1 Sediminibacterium sp.
ATTAGGTGGAGACGGTACAGTAAATCAAGTGACTGGCGCATTAAGAGATACAGGGGTTCAATTTGGGATTATACCTGTAGGCTCAGGGAATGGCCTTGCACGTGCGGCAGGTATTCCTACCAGCATGAAAGCTGCAATAGAATTAATTTTCAATGGTACGGCTGAATCTGTTGATGCATTTACAGTAAATGGTTCTTATGCTTGCATGCTGAGTGGAATGGGTTTTGATGCCCAAGTAGCACACGACTTTGCACAAAAGTCTTCAAGAGGATTATTTACCTATACACAACAAAGCATTATTCAATTCTTTAAAGCCAATCCTTACCAATTTGAAATTGTGTTGGATAACTTTTCATTTTTTACAGATGCTTTTTTTATCAGTATAGCCAATAGTAATCAATTTGGAAACAATGCCATCATTGCACCACAAGCAAGTTTATCGGATGGGTTATTAGATATTGTAATTGTACAGAAAATGAATAAGGCTAAATTGCCTTTTGCTATTTTAAGACAAATGCGAGGAAACAATAAAGTACAGCAACTGGTGGAAGATATGAGCACTAAAAATATTCTATATTTCCAAACACCTTCATTGCGAATTAAAAATCCAAAGTTAGCTCCACTGCATATTGATGGAGAACCAAGGGATGCTGTTGAAGAAATACAAGTGGAAATTATTCCAAAAGCGTTTTTACTAATTAAGCCAAAAGTAAAATAAGAGGAAGTGATTTTTCTATTGAATGATTTTTTTTAATCTTTCAAACTCTTGCTGATTCAATGGATTATTTACTGCATTCGCAATATCTCGCTTTTCAGCTGCGGTAAGGTGAAAACTTAAACTAGCAGGTGCTTCTTTTTTTGAGGGGATATATTGAAAAGAGAACCGATAAAAATTGTTGCCATAGGCTTTATGCAAATAATCCAATTGATCGTGCTGATAATAATCTTGAATTTTAAACCAATTATTTTGCAGAATTAAAAATGGTTTAGTTAAAAAACCAATCAAAGAATTACTCTCTAATGGTTTATCCCAATCACTTAAACTTCTATCACGAATTTGAATCAGCACTACTTTAGCTGTATTTTCTTGCAACCAATCTTCAAATACAGAAATGAATCTCAACGCAGATTCTTGACCATAATTATCCCTAAGACCAGCATCCATTACATCAATAACTGGATTGGTTGGTAGCCACACATTTGGCAAGACATAGGGGAATGTAGCATTCATTCTAAGCGCAGACAATAAGTTTATATCATTGCTTTTTTGATTATGCAGAAAACTATTAAAGTCAATCGCATCCGGATCAAAAGCCATTATATTGGTAGAATCTAATACTGGTCGCATTAAAAAACGAACTGGTCGAGTAGCAATTATCATTTTTCTTCCATCACGGGTAATTACTGAATTAAAGAAAACGGAAGGAATGATAGCAGCTGCTTCTGCCTGTTCGTAATCACGAACGCTTTTTTGCATGATTCCACCTGTATTTTCTTTTAGTTTTTCTTCGAAAGCATAGCCCCTATCTTTAACATATTCAAATCCATTGGTGGTAAATTTTTGTGCAGGACCCAACATATCTCTAGTGAGAAAAGAGGAAAATAGTGGACTCAATAAGTCTTTAGAAATATTGTTTACATATTGTTTGTCTTGCAAATCAACTGGTTTTCCTTTTATTTTTTCATGATACAATTCCCTAAAATAAACAGCACCCAACATGCCACCGGACGCGCCATTAATTAGTACTGTTTTTTTCATCAGCTGCCCTTTCATCAGGCTATCTAAATACTGTAAGGTATTCATAGTGAATGTGGCACTTCTGGTTCCTCCACCACTGGTGTTAATGATGTACACAATGGGCTTTTCTTCACCCTGTTGAGCCTTCCAATTATTGAGTATATCTATAAAAGCAGCTTTATCTTTTTCCACCGAATCAAGAGCAGCTAATTGTTGTATAGATTCTTTGGTATACTCAGGCCTTCCTGAACCTTTGGCATAATCTAATCCGTAGGCTTTATTTCTTGGATCAATAATTTCATTTTGATATAAAATGTTTGCAACTAAATAAACCGCAATTACAAAGACAAAAGTGTAAGAACGTAAGAATAAAGTAAGCGCGCCCGATACAGCAATTAATATAGCAAATAACAGAGTAATACTGGATGCTGCTGGAAGTTGAAATAATTTGGTATCAGAACTAAATCCAACTAAAATTAAAAAAACAAAGGCAATCATAATTGCAATAATGGCCGCAAAATGATGCCGATTAAAAACGGCTTCCAAAAATTCGGGATTGTAATGTTTTATATTCCTAGGCTTTCTCAATTTAAATGCTGCACTTAAAAACCAATCTACTCTTAAATCTTGTTTTAGATCGGGCTCCTTGTGTTTATCAGGAATCAGATCGTACTGCTTATTGGCATCTGCAATAGTTACAGAGATGGTCTTATAAATGGTTTTATCGGCACCAAAAAAATAAAGGAACGCAAAAGCAATTGAAAGTATAAATCCGCCTATATAACCCAACGCTAACCCTATAAAATCGGAGAGACCAAACAACTCTTGATTGATGGTATACTGGTAGGCTTCAACTAAATAAAATATTAGAAATGCAAATGGAATAATGGCATTATTAATACAATATTTCAAAAAAGGTTGCGCAGTGGTTGCCAAAAATTGAATCCGACCGCTGTGTAAAATGAATGTAGTGATATTCCAACTCATTATAAACACACCCGATGTAATACCAACGATGGCTGTACTTAATGGGCTAATTGAGCCAAAATATTCTGGTGCTAGAAATAAAGAATAAGCCCCAAAAGTTTTCATGAACCCCCCACCAACTGTTGCAAATAAAATATACCAAAAAAATAAAAATATTTGATACCTACGAAAATGCAACAACAACAGTTGTATTGGAAAAGAAAACCAAATGCCTATTAGATATCGCTTCATTTATTAGACCAACAGCACAATAATGGTTTTGTGTTGCTATTTAAATTTAGCAAATTTTAGGCCGAACTAAAAATAAAATGGTTACCAATGAAAGTAATAATAACATTCCAGTTAGTTGATGTAACTGTGCCATCCACTCAAAGCTTCCCCAAATACCTGGCACGATGGTGCTACTTGTTAAAACAGAAGCAACCCCTAAAACCACTTGAAGCAAAGTGAATAATAAAGGAAACTTAGCTACACGTTGTAAACTCGGTGTTTTTGCTACTTTGATTAACTTGATTGACCATAAAATCATTAACACTAAAATCAAATATGCTAAACCTCTGTGTATAAAATGAATCAGTATAGTATTATCAATAAAGTTTAATAAGAAAGGTTGATGGCTAAATAAATTATCTGGAAGCCATGCACCATTAATCGTAGGCCATGTTGAAGCAACATTGGCTGCTTTATGACCTGCCATTAATGCCCCATATATTAATTGAAGTATCAGCAACCCAATCAAGAGTAGATTCTGTTTTCGAATGGCTTTGTTTACTACTATTTGGTTAGCAGGTACCAATAATTTTAATGCAAACCAATAGGTATAACTCAGAAGGCCCAATGCCAAAATAAAATGCAGTGCTAAACGAGTGGGCTTTACATAAACCGCATCACCTGTTAATCCACTCGCAACCATGATCCACCCAACTAATCCTTGCAATGCCCCTAAAAAAAACAATACCAACAAGGAACCAATCATGTCTTTTTTAAAAGACTTTTTGATAATGAACCAGATGAATCCAAATGCAAAAACCAATCCTATTAACCTTGCCCATAATCGGTGAAACCATTCCCAGAAAAAAATGAATTTGAAATCATCCAACTGAAATTCAAAATTCAATAACTGAAACTGTGGGGTCTGTTTGTATTTAGCAAATTCTGCTAACCATGCTGCTTCATTTAATGGAGGCAAAGTACCCGTAATGACTTCCCATTGAGTAATTGACAATCCACTTCCGGTTAATCTGGTTATTCCACCCAATGCTATCTGAATGATGGTCATTCCTACACCAATCAATAACCAAAAAGCCACTTGCCTATTTGAACGATCTTCTGCTATCATATTTGTATAGTTTCCGCATTTGTGCAAAGGTATAACACACAAACTTCGGAATTGATTGATGTTTAAGTAGTTTTACCAAATGTTACCCGCTTTTTACCAAGAAAACCAAATTGAAGCAGGCTGCGATGAAGCTGGCAGAGGTTGTTATGCCGGTCCTGTGTTTGCTGCAGCAGTTATTTTACCCATCAACTTTAAACATCCTCTATTAAACGATAGCAAACAAGTGGGTGCGAAACAGCGAAAAATTTTAAGAGAAGTAATTGAATCTAACGCCATTGCTTGGTCTGTAGCTAGTGTAGATGCAGAAGAAATAGATCGAATCAATATTTTAAAAGCCAGTTTTAAAGCCATGCATATGGCGATTGATCAGCTCAAAGTAAAACCTGAATTTCTGTTGATTGATGGAAATCGTTTTCCATCCTATAAAAAAATTCCTCATTTGTGTATTGTGAAAGGGGATGGTAAATATGCGTCTATTGCTGCAGCCAGCATTCTTGCAAAAACCTATAGGGATGCCTATATGGAAAAAATTCATGCTCAGTTTCCGCAATATGGTTGGAATAGCAACAAGGGATATGGCACACTAGAACACCGCTTAGCCATAGAAGCCAATGGTTTATGTATGCACCATAGAAGAAGTTTCAATATCAGTCCTACTCAAATAGAAATGCCTTTTTAGTTGGCATCATCCCAAGCTCCTGCCCCCATTCTCACCAGCTCATAGGGATCTTTGGTACAATCAATAATGGTAGAGGGTATCATTCCCCCATTGCCCCCATGTATTACAATGTCAACTAGTTTTTCAAAGTTTTCATACATGATATCAGGATCAGTATATTCTTCAACCATTTCACCTGGAAGCGAAGCAGACAATAAAGGATGCCCTAACTCTTCAACAATGGTTCTTGCAATATTATTATCTGGAATACGAAGACCAATAGTACTTTTTTTATTTTGTAAAATTTTGGGTACTTCTTTACTCGCTGGTAAGATAAATGTGTACGGACCCGGTAAATGACTTTTTAGCAAACGATACAAAGGAGTATCCGTTGTTTTACAATACTTACTCAAGTCACTTAAGTCGTTACAAATAAAACTGAGTTGAGCTTTAGCTGGATCAACCTGTTTAATTCTTGCAATTCTTTCTACTGCTTTTGGTTGAAAAATATCACATCCCAATCCATAAATAGTATCCGTTGGATAAATAATTACCCCTCCAGATAATAAGCAGTCTACTACTGTTTTAATGTGACGGGGATTGGGATTATCTGGGTGAATATGAAGCAGCATACATAAAGTTACTTAAAAAACGAAGGCGGTTTTAGCCGCCCTCTGTTTGTTTGTAACCCCTGGTTAAAAAATACATCTTGACAAAGTAGTCACCCTTTATAAAGATGGAGGGTAAATTTAATGGAGTCAATTACCATTCACTAGCGCAGTTCTAGCCAAAAAAAACCGTGTTTTAACGGTATAAAAATCGTATAATTAATAAATTATATTCAATATTTTTTAGTTACTTCATACGGCTGTTTAGTAATACCCCCGATTTTACTAAATCAACTTTATGAAGAAAATCGTTTTGGTAGACGACCACATCCTTTTGAGGAATGGGCTCGCTGGAATTATTGCTGGTTTCGACAATTTCAATGTATTGTTTGAAGCCAATAATGGGAAGCATTTTATTGAACAGTTAGATCCAAACAACTTACCCGATATCGTGTTGCTGGATGTTACCATGCCTGTAATGAATGGCTTTGAAACAGCAGAATGGATTTACAATAATCATCCCAACATCAAAATAATGGTTTTAAGTATGCTCAACGATGAGCGAACAATTATTAAGATGTTGAAATTTGGTTCAATGGGTTATATGACCAAAGACACTGACCCTAAAGAGTTGAATAGAGCTTTAAATGAACTCTATCATAAAGGAATTTATTTTAATCAATTGCTCTGTTATAACCTAGTTCATTCCGTTAGAAACGGAGTGGAAGAACCGAATGACGAATACCAGATTTTTTTGAACCTTCCAGAAAGGGAAAAAGAATTCTTAAAATTATTAGCTACCGATTTAACACTAAAAGAGATTGCTGCCAAAATGAATTTGAGCCCAAGAACCATTGACGGATATAGAGATAATTTATTTGAGAAAGTGAAAGTAAGTAACCGTGTTGGATTGGTATTGTTTGCACTTAGAAACAACCTTATCCAACTATAGCTCTAGTCTTTAATTTCCCAAACTTCTCTGCCACGCAACAATTGATCAAGATTTCCTTTCCCTTTAGAAGCAATGGTCTCTTCAATTTGTAAAGCCATCATGTCTTCGTAACAGGGTCTTTCAGTTTCATAGAAAACACCAAATGGTCTGGGGAATTGAAAATTAGATTGATGTGGATCATCAAACATTCTGATTAATGTTTGAGCCTTATAAAAATCTTTTTCGTCGTGAATCCAACAATCGTCTGCACTAAAATTTTCGCCTAATTCAACTACTTCTGGTTGCAATCCATTTAAGCGAATCCCTTTGTTTTGATTGGCACCAAATACCAAGGGCTTTCCTTGTTCTAAAAACAAATCATGATCTGCTTTAGAAGACTTTTCAGTGAAAATTTCAAAAGCACCATCATTAAAAATATTACAGTTTTGATAAATTTCTAAAAAAGAAGCGCCCTTATGTTGATGAGAACGAGTCAATAAAGTTTGTAAGTGCTTAGGATCACGATCCATTGAACGAGCAATAAACGTAGCATCCGCTCCCATAGCCAACGCCAGCGGATTAAATGGATGATCAATGCTACCAAAAGGAGTACTCTTAGTAATTTTATTGGTTTCAGAAGTGGGTGAATATTGTCCCTTGGTTAAACCATAAATCTGGTTATTGAAGAGCATGATATTAACATCAAAATTTCTTCTGAGTAAATGAATGGTATGATTACCGCCAATGCTTAATCCATCTCCATCTCCTGTAACTATCCATACACTTAATTCCGGACGAGTGGCTTTTAATCCACTAGCAATAGCAGTAGCTCTTCCATGAATACTGTGCATTCCAAATGTATTCATATAATAAGGAAAACGGCTGCTACAACCAATTCCACTGATGATTACAATATTCTCTTTGGGAACACCAATGCCTGGCATGATCTTTTGAACCTGCGCCAAAATAGAATAGTCACCACAACCAGGGCACCAACGCACTTCCTGATCGGTTGCAAAATCTTTTGCGGTTAATATGGGTGCTGCTATTGTTTCTGTAGACATTGTTTATTGTTTAATTAGTTCTTCCCAATATTCTGCTGCTCTTCTTGTATGAGGAATTACAATAGTTCCACCAACAATGTTGGCAACAGCAAAAATTTCATACATTTCTTCGGTAGTTACGCCCAATTCAAAACTCTTTCCTAAATGGTACTTAATACAATCATCACAACGCAATACCATACTAGCTACTAAGCCCAACATCTCTTTGGTTTTTTTATCCAAAGCACCTTCATCATACGTATTGGTGTCTAAGTTCCAAAGACGCTTCATCACTAAATTATTCTTACTTAGAATAACTTCGTTCATACGCTCTCTATAGCTATTAAATTCATTCACCATTTCGCTCATATATCGGTAATTGTTCTGCAAAAATACAGCAGCAATGCTTAGCTGAACCAAATTCTTTGTATTTTAAGCCTCAAATACTGTCGAATGAAGAAATTTTTACTGTTCATTTTCCTACTGCCATTAATGGTATTAGCACAGCAAACTGCTGATTTGGTTAAAATAACCGATATGTACAAAATGAAACAAATGAGTTCCATTAGTTTAAGCCCTGATGGTAAACATGCGGCGTTTGTATTAAACAGTATTGAACCCGAGGGCAATAATAAGTGGGAATATAAATACACCAATCAATTGTATTTAGTAGCAGCAGATGGTTCTTCAAGCCCTAGAGCATTAACTTATAAAGAAAGTGCTAGCCAACCCGTTTGGAGCCCAGACGGCAAAAAAATTGCTTTTGTAAGAGCAGTGGATGGCAAGCCACAAATCTTTTTTTTGTCTTTAGAGGGAGGTGAGCCGGTACAAATTACCAAGTTCCGATACGGTGCCAGCAGCCCTCAGTTTAGCCCAGATGGAAGCCAACTCTTATTTAGTGCTTCTGTTTCTTTAGCGGATTTATTAAAAGACAAAGAACTCAACCCAACTGCAGCGGTTCCAAAATGGCCAGCAGAGAAACCAGGATTTGAACAGAATCAATTCCTTCAACCCAACAAAGCCCTACCTAACCCTGATGGTACTACCGAAGAAATAAGGGCCTATTTAGAGTTGAATGTAGCAGAGAAAAAAGCCAAAGTCATCAATAAATTGAATTTCCAAGAAGAAGCAACTACTTCAGGCGACCAATCTTTTTCTCATTTATTTGTGGTTGCTGCTGAAGCAGGATCAATGCCTAAAGCCATTACACAAGGATTTCATCGTTTTGGGGGTGCGAGTTTTACACCAGATGGAAAACAAATTGTATTTACCGGAAATACCGATAATTCACAGCATCCTGATCGCGCTTTAGAAAGTCAAGTATTCATCGTGAATGCAGATGGATCTGGTATGAAACAACTATTGGGTGCAACAGGAAAATCTTATACAAGTCCATCTATTTCCCCTTCTGGCAAATGGTTGGCAGTTCAAGTTGGTACAGTGTCTTTTGTGAATGTACCTGAATTAGCGGTGATGGCTTTGAACGGCACAGCTGCTGATTTAGTCATGCTACCCTTTGATAGAAACAAGGGTGGACTTACTTGGAGCAAAGATGAACAACATATTTATTTTACTGCACAAAGCAATGGCGGTGCACCCATTTTCCGCATCAATGTAAAAACAAAAAAATCAGAACAATTAACTTCTATAGATGAAGGCATCAGTAGTTTTTCTATGAAAGCAGATAAACTTGTTTTTGTAAAAACTGCAGTAGCCAATCCATTTGAATTATACACGACTGATCTGAATGGTAAAAACGAAAAACGCATCAGCAGTTTTAACTATG
>JAGOGG010000087.1 GCA_017996795.1 Sediminibacterium sp.
CAACAGAAAAGCAAAATATAGAACGAATAGTTAGTGTAGTAGTTCTAGTTTATGCTTAATTTCACGTGGTCAAATCAATTGACTTCTCCTGAAATATGTCCGTATTTAATCAAAGCCGTGGAAGGATTATCCAAATCATCATTGGAGTTGTATTCATTGTAATTACAGCTCAACTCATTAATCTTCAAATTTTCTCTTCTCAATATAAACTGGCAGCGGAAAACAATGCCATTTATCGTAAAATTATTTACCCCGACAGGGGCATTATTTTTGATCGTAAAAAAAGAGCCTTACTCGAAAACACCATTAGCTTCGATTTAATCGTTACACCCGCTGAATCAAAGGGCACAGACACTGCTTCGCTTTGCGCCATTTTAGGGATAGATACAGCCGAGTACAAGAAAAGAATGCTCGATTTGATTTTCAAAAACACCCGTGTTCGTCCTAGTGTATTTGAACCCTTGTTAAGTGCGGAGTTATATGCAAAGCTTACCGAGAATATGTATAAGTTTCCCGGTTTTGTTTTAAGTGAACGCTCTGTTAGAACTTATCCATTTAATACAGCCGCACAATTGTTGGGATATATTGCAGAAGTGGATACCAGCTACTTAAGAAAAAACAAACACTTAGGATATGAAATGGGCGACTATGCTGGCATGAGTGGTTTAGAAAAAACCTATGAGTCCATTTTAATGGGACAAAGAGGCATCAAGCGTTTTATAAGAGACAATAAAAGTAGAATTCAAGGGGCTTATGAAAATGGCATATTCGATACCATACCTGTTGCAGGAAGAAATTTATTTACCAGTATTGATGTAGAAGTGCAACAATTGGCTGAACAATTATTACAAAATAAAATTGGAAGTGCTGTGGCCATCAATCCTAGAACGGGTGGTATCATCACCATGGTTTCTAGCCCTACTTATAACCCCAATGTTTTAACAGGGAATGCCCGTAGAAAAAACTGGGGCAGAATGGTCATGGATACAGCAAAGCCCATGTACAATAGAGCCATCAAGGGGCAATACCCTCCCGGCTCTACGTTCAAACCATTAGGGGCCTTGGTGGCCCTTGATCAAGGCTTAATTACTTCCGATTATGGAATTGGTTGTAGTGGTGGATATGGTGCATGTGGTGGAGTTTATGTAAGATGCGAACACAGCAATGCGGGTCACGCAGCCAATTTAAGATTGGCATTGGCCAATTCTTGTAACTCTTATTTCTCCGACGTTTTTAGAAAAGCACTGGACAATAAAAAATGGGGCAATACCAATCAAGGTTATTTAAAATGGAAAGAATACATGAATGCTTTTGGCTTGGGCAGAAGATTAGAAGTAGACTTACCCAGTGAAGACAAAGCCAATATTCCAGACACCAGTATTTATAATAAATTTTTTGGCGGCGCAAGAAGATGGAACAGTTGTAGTGTGCTTACATTAGGGATTGGTCAAGATAAAATGACTGCAACTCCATTACAAATGGCCAACTTGATGTGCATCATTGCCAATAGAGGATATTATTTTCCTCCTCATTTTGTAGACAGCATAGAAAACGAACAAGTAGAAGATACGGTGCTGATGAATAAATACAGAAAAAAACATGTGGTTACCAATATATCAGACAACGATTATCAAGCAGTAAACGATGGCATGCATGATGTAACTGTATATGGTACTGCATCTCATATTAAAATACCTGGCATTGAATATTGTGCTAAAACCGGAACGGCACAAAATCCACATGGAAAAAACCACTCTTTATTTGTGGCTTTTGCACCAAAAGACAATCCAAAAATTGCTGTTGCTGTAGTGGTAGAAAATGGAGGATATGGTTCAGTTGCTGCAGGCCCTATTGCTAGTTTAATTATGGAAAAATATTTGAACGATACACTTAGTGCAGCAGGAAAAGCTACTGCGGAAAGGGTAACCAATATGAACTTGATTCCGGAAGCAATCAAAAACTGGTATACACGTAAAGACGCAGAAAGAGCTGCTAGATTAGCCAAATTAGCACTAGAAGAAGCAGCAGAAAAAGAGGAGGCAGAAAATGTAAAAGAAAATAATAAAAATAATACTGAAGCTACACTTGAACAAGGAAGCAAACCTGTAGGCAATAAAAAAGACAGTACCGACAAATACAAAATCAAAGCAGCCTTATTATTAAGTGAAGACAAAAAGAAAAGATTAGGAGGGCGTGCACAATGATAAAGAATAAAAATATTTCACAAGGGGTAGACTATCCCATGATTTGGCTCTATTCTATATTAGTAGCAATTGGCGTCTTATGTATTTTCATGGTAGAATTTAGCGAAGGAAGCAATTGGTTTACTTCATTCATTGGTGGGAAAACCAATTACAGCAAACAACTATTTTTTGCAGGATTCTGTGCATTAGTAGCCACATTTATTTTACTAACAGATAGCAAATTGTTTACTGCTTTTGCTAACCTCATGTATGTATTTGGATTACTATTGATGGTAGCCACATTTTTTATCGGAAAAAATATCAATGGTTCAAAAAGCTGGATCCCAATGGGTGGCGGTTTTAATTTACAACCTGCGGAACTCTGTAAAATATTTACGGCATTGGCATTGGCTAAGTTTTTATCAAGACAAGAAACCGACTTTAGCAAATTAAAATTTCAATTGATTGGAGGGGCAATCGTAATTGCTCCAGCAATACTGTCCATTTTACAACATGAATTGGGTTTAGCATTGGTATATAGTTCGTTTTTAATAGCCATGTATAGAGAGGGCTTACCTGCACAAATCTTGATTTTTGGCTCTTCGTTTGGTGTTTTGGTGATTGCTTCTTTAATTATTGAACCTAATACCCTATTGATAATACTCAGTGCAATTGCAGTACTACTTATTTACTTTGCTCGTAGACAAGCAAGAAGAAACAAAGGGTTAATTACAACGATTATTATTATTTGGATGATCAGTGCAGGAACCCAACGATTTGTTATACCATATATATTCAATAATGTATTTGAGTGTTACCAAAGTACCCGTATTTATAGTATGGTTGGTAAGGATTATAACTGTGCTGACAATGTTAAATCCTTAAAAAAACAAAAAGCAGGCAATGAAAAAGCCCCTAAGAAACCAGATGATTATAATGTGCGCCAAAGTAAGATTGCGATTGGTTCTGGCGGGTTCGCAGGAAAGGGTTTTTTAAAAGGTACACAAACACGTGGAAAATACGTTCCAGCACAACACACTGATTTCATTTTTACTTCATTGGGTGAAGCCTTTGGTTTTATTGGCTGTTTAATTTTTCTATTCATTTATCTAGCGCTTTTATATCGTATTATTCTAATTGCAGAAAGACAAAGAAGTACATTTAGTAGAGTGTATGCTTATAGTGTTGTGAGTATCCTTTTCTTTCATTTTGCAGTAAACGTAAGTATGACTATTGGCTTTTTCCCTATAGTTGGTATCCCTTTACCAATGGTTAGTTATGGCGGATCTTCTTTACTAACATTTACCATTTTGATTTTTATTTTACTTAGACTAGATGCAGACCGACAAATGGTTTTGCGTTAATTGATTATTATGACTATTATTCCATTATCTGAAGGAAGTTTTACTATTGACAAAACCAAGGTATTTGTACCTTTTAATACAGCAACCGAAATATTAAATAGCAGACCTATAGGTAGTTTGTTGGTTGAAATTCAACCCTTCTTAGTTGTTACTAAAAATGACCTTATTTTAATTGATACAGGATTAGGCTACAATATGTCTAATGGAGTACCTCAGATTTATTATAATCTAGAAAAAGCCGGGTATAATCCATCTCAAATAACAAAAGTATTAATGAGCCACTTGCATAAAGATCATGCAGGTGGAATTACTACTCGAAATTATTCTACTGGGGAACAGTTTATTGCGTTCCCTTATGCTACCTATTATGTGCAAAGAAGGGAATATGAATATGCTAAGGGAATTGGCTCAGCATCCTATGTTCAGTCCGATATTCAAATACTAGAAGAGTTCAGCAAAGTAGTTTGGCTAGAAGATGATCACGGATTTATTGACAACTATATTGAATACCAGTTAACAGGAGCACATAGTAAATTTCATCAGGTCTTTTTTATTCAAGAAGAAAATGAGCTTATATTTTTTGGCGGAGACGATGCTCCTCAATTGCAGCAAATGAAAAGCAGATTCGTTGCTAAATATGATTTTGATGGAAAGAAGTGTATGGAGCTAAGAAGAGTTTGGTGGGAAGCAGGACAAGAAAAAGGCTGGAAATACCTGTTTTACCATGATATCTCCAGCCCAGTATTTCATCATTCAAGTCTAACTTAGTTTTTCTTGATGGTAGAATCTGTTCGATTTCTTTGCATCATTCTTTTTCTAAGTTCGGGTCTATCCATTTTTTTATCGCCAGGACCCTGAGGCCTCATTCCACGCTTCATCATTTCTTGGCGCATCATATCGTTGAAATTACGGTCTAATTTAAAAACTTTATTCACCCTTTCATCGCCATTCAAGATTTTCTTAAAATCGTTGTTGTATTTTTTTCGGATAGACAAAGCCTGTTCTTCAAAAGCCAATTCGGCGGATTTATTTTCCTGTCTTGCCTTTTTTAATTCCGCCATATAGGCATTATGCACTGGCCAAAATTTTTGCGCTTCTTCGGCACTTAAATTTAATTGCTTAGTGATATAAGCAACTTTAATAGCTTCAATATTAGGCCTTTCTCCTGGAGGTGGAGGAGGGGGCATTTCACCTTGCATTCTACCCATCTTTGGGGGTGGTGGTTCTTGTGCTTGCGCAATAGCTGTTACTCCCATTAAAATGATTAATAGTAAACGTTTCATGTTGTTGTTTTTTTAAATGTTAATTCAATTATTCGCTCAGATAAAGCTGCAGTTCTTCATCTGAAATCTCAGCCACCGTTGTTTCAGAAATTACATCCACGGTATATTGATGCAAACTATTTTCAGGCCCCGCTAAAGCGTTGGCAGTTTTTAAATACTCATCAATAGCATCATTAGACAAAGCTTGTACAGACTCATTAATATCTATTTTAGCAATTTGTTCCATATTAATGACCATTCCTGGATCGGAAACTGGCTGATTTACCAGATTAAATCCTCCTATTACCAGAATACCAATCACTACTGCTGCTGCAGCAAGTGAAAACCATTTACCTCGTGTATTCATTTTCACAATGGGTGCAGCATCAATCTCGGTTTTTGAATGGTCTAGGCCTATTTGAACTTGAAACTGATCAAAATAACCATCCGGTACTGATTGAACCGGTGCTTTTGCAATGGTATTCAGCAAAGGCGCCACTTGTTCTAATTCTTCTATGATTTCCTTGTTTTCCATTTTCTTCCTTTTTAAGACGCTAATTCGCCCTCTGGGTTTAATGCGTTTTGATAAATTCTTCTACTTTTTTTGCAGCATGATGATAGCTAGCCTTTAGCGCTCCTTCACTGGTATCTAATATTTTACTTATTTGTTCATATGTCATTTCATCAAAATACCGAAGGTTAAATACCAATTTTTGTTTCTCAGGAAGTTGCTGAATGGCCAATTGCAGTTTCCACTCTAACTGATTCGCGTTAAAATTGCTATCTGCTTTAACGGTGTTTCCATATACTTCTGCTACATCATCAAATGAACTAGTTTGTTTTCTCTTTTTTTGTTCCAAAAAACTCAAACTTTCATTTGTTGCAATTCTATATAACCATGTATACAATTGACTGTCTTCTCTAAAATTGTCCAATGCATTCCAAACTTTTATAAAACTATTCTGCAATACATCATTGGCGTCTTCGTGCTCCACAACCATCCTTCTAATATGCCAATACAATTTTTCCTGATATTGTTTTACCAGTTGAGTAAATGCTGCATTTTTTTGTGAAGGAATTTTAAACTGCTTCACCAATTGAGAATCTTGATTCAATATATATCGATTGTCTTTTAAGTTAGATAAAATTGGAGATGAAAGGTTTAATCGGGCAAAAAAATTTGTATATTCATTGGCATCTACTATGTATTTAAATAAACCCATACTCGCTTTTAGGCAAAATGTTGCCGACAAGTATACTATTTACAATAGCCTTTTTGCTGCCCTACCCTTTTCAGGAATAGCCAATGTGGGGGCATTACTGCCCATCTTATTACAATCCTGTATTGATGGATACCAAACGGGTAAAACCCCAAAAGAAATTATTGAAGATTTCTTTAATAGACAGGCGCAGGTTAGCAATGAAGCAGAACAAGTAGACCGTTTGTTCAAATTTGTACAATATATTGAAAGGCAAGTGGTACTATTTGATGCAATAGAAGATGCAGCATTCGACTCGGTTCACCACTTAAATGGAACTGGTAGTTTAAAAGCTTTGTACAATGAAGCGTACTTTAAAGGAAGACTTCCTTTGTTAAGAGAAAAATTAAAGGAATTTAAAGTAAGGGTGGTATTAACGGCTCACCCAACTCAATTCTATCCAGGTAGTGTATTAGGAATCATTCATGACTTAGGTGAAGCCATAGCAAAAAACGATTTCGAAACCATCAACCTCTATATACAACAATTGGGTATTACCCCGTTTTTTAATAAGAAACAACCTACTCCCTTGGATGAGGCAGTTAACTTAATGTGGTACTTGGAAAATATTTTGTACCAGTCCATTGGAAATATCTACAATTTTATCAGTAATGAAATTTTAGAAGCCGACAATCACAACCCTTTTATTGAATTGGGTTTTTGGCCTGGAGGTGATAGGGACGGGAATCCATTTGTCAATGCAGCAACTACCCTAAAAATTGCAGAATCATTAAGAAGCGCAATTGTCGTTTGCTACTATCGGGATATTAGAAAATTAAAGAGACGGCTCACTTTTTCCGGAGTAGATGTGCTGGTAACAAAACTAGAAGCACAATTGTATGAAAATGTATTTAGACCAGAAGAAAGTAGACGAGTTCACCAAAAAGAACTATTAGAAAAATTACAAGAAATAAAGGATTTGATGGTTGCGAATCACCATTCCTTGTATATTAATCGAGTAAATAGCTTAATTAATAAAGTGAAAATTTTCGGTACTTGGTTTGCTTCATTAGATATAAGACAAGACAGTAGAATTCATACAGCTGTTATAAAAAATATAGACGCTACACTCAAAGAAAACAACAAGCCAGGTATTCTACCCAATAACTATGATAGTTTCAGTCAAGAAGAGAAAATAAACTGTTTATTGAATATTGATCAAGTAATTGGCACAGTCGATACTTCTACTGAAATAGCCAAAGACACAGTTGAAAGTATTTTTGCTATCAATAGTATTCAGCAAATAAATGGGGAGCAAGGTTGTCATCGCTATATCATTAGTAATTGTCAGTCTGCATTAAATATGATAGAGGTATTTACCCTCTTTAAATTATGCGGATGGAATACCCAGCAGCTTTCAGTTGATATTATTCCATTGTTTGAAACCATTGACGACTTAAAAGAAGCGGAACAAATAATGGAATGGCTATATCAATTGCCTATTTATAAAAAACATCTACAAGCTCGTGCCCAATCGCAAACGATTATGTTGGGCTTTAGTGATGGTACAAAAGATGGGGGGTACTTGCAAGCCAATTGGAGTATTTACACGGCAAAAGAACAGCTAACTGCTATTTCCAGAAAACATGGAATTAAAGTAAAGTTTTTTGATGGACGAGGTGGCCCGCCTTCTAGAGGGGGTGGAAAAACCAATAAATTTTATGCTTCCTTGGGTAATAATATTGAAAACGAAGAAATACAGTTAACCATTCAAGGACAAACCATCACATCTAATTTTGGAACACTAAAATCTGCACAATACAATTTAGAACAGTTATTAAGTGCAGGAATAAGTAATACAGTCTTTGCAGAAAATAGAATTGAGTTAAGTTCAACACATAGAAACTTATTGGAAGAATTGGGAGGTATCAGTCACCAAGTTTATCAATCATTTAAAAAACATCCGCAGTTTCTCCCGTATATGCAACAGTTTAGTCCTTTGAATTACTACAACAAAAGTAATATTGGAAGTAGACCTGGCAAAAGAGGTAACTCAGACAAACTAGTATTTGAAGATTTAAGGGCAATACCCTTTGTTGGCAGCTGGAGTCAATTAAAACAAAATGTTCCCGGATATTTTGGAGTTGGATCGGCATTGCAAGAACTTAAAAATGCTGGCAGATGGAATGAAGTAAAATCATTATTCACTGCAGTGGCATTTTTCAGAACGCTGATAGATAATAGTATGATGAGCATGCTCAAATCATTCTTCCCACTAACCGCATATATTCAAGAAGATCCACTATTCGGTCCTGTGTGGAATTTGATTAAAGCTGAATACGATTTAACCCATTCACTGGTCTTAGAGTTATCTGGTAATAAAGTTTTAATGGAAGATGATCAGCCAGGAAGGGCTTCCATATTGATGAGAGATAAAATTGTATTACCACTTTTAACCATTCAGCAATACGCATTACACCAATTAAAGAATGAACAAATTGCAGAAGACCTCAAGATGAATTATGAAAAATTAATTACCCGATCTATGTTTGGAATCATCAATGCTGCTAGAAATTCAGCTTAATCAACTGTCTTTCCAATTCCATAGATGTAAACAGGCATAAGTTCTATAGGGAGCCCATTTTTGCGAGATTTTTAGCATCTTTTCCTGCATCGTTTTCTTATGGGTGGTATCAATTTTATACAACTTACACATGGCTTGTTGTATACCCAAATCGCCTACTGCAAAAACATCTTCCCGCCCTAAACCAAACATCAATAACATTTCTACTGTCCATTTACCTACCCCTTTAATTTGAACCAATAATGATATGATAGTATCATCATTCATAGTAGAAAGCTTTCGATCTGTAATTCCATTTTCTAAACAGAAAAGCGCTACGTTTTTTACATAACCCACTTTGGCATT
>JAGOGG010000088.1 GCA_017996795.1 Sediminibacterium sp.
AATATTCGATTTCAGTTTATTAAAGCGCATCTTCTTTTTTGTAAGGCCTTATAAGTCGTATTTCTATTTAAGTTTAGCCTTGGCCATTTTCATGGCAATTGCTGCTCCAGTTAGACCATATTTAATTCAACTAACGGTAAACGGGGCAACTGGAAAAGCCACACAGGTGCCTGATTGGGTAAAATGGGTATTGTTTGGAAATGATTTGTCCGATGTGAGTAGGTTTATCATTGCAGTGACTATTTTCCAAATCAGTTTTTTATTTGTTGAAACGGCTATTCGTTTTTTATTTTCTTATATCACTGCTTGGATGGGTCAAAATGTGGTGAAAGATTTAAGGGTAACCGTATATAAAAAAGTATTGGGCTTGAATTTGAGGCAGTTTGATCAAACCCCTATTGGAACCCTTACCACTCGAACCATCAATGATATTGAAAGCATCAATGAAATTTTTTCGGATGGTTTAATCCCTATTGTTGCCGATTTGCTTACCATTATTATTACCCTGGCTACCATGTTTTATATGGATTGGAAATTGACCCTTGTTAGTTTAACGCCATTTCCAATTATGATCATAGCTACCTATTACTTTAAAGAGAGCGTGAACAAAAGTTTTATGCAGGTTCGCAACGCGGTGGCTGCGCTCAACGCATTTGTACAAGAACATATCACCGGGATGCAAGTGGTACAGGCTTTTGCGGCTGAAGACAAAGAGGCTGGGGCATTCAAAAAAATAAATGAAAAACATAGAGACGCCAATATCAATGCCATTTTTGCTTACTCTGTTTTTTTTCCAATAGTTGAAGTAGTATTGGCAGTGAGTATGGGGATATTGGTTTGGTGGATTGCCGACCGAACTTTAGATGCTGGTCTATTGGTTGCGTTTATTTTGTATCTCAACCAAATATTCAGGCCATTAAGAGTAATTGCAGACAAGTTTAATGTATTGCAAATGGGCATGATTGCTGCAGAAAGAGTGTTAAAAGTATTGGATAATACCGATGAATTGCCCCCAGCAGCACCAAATGCTTTTGCTCCTAAGCATATTAAAGGTGAGATTGAATTTAAAAATGTGAGTTTTTCTTATACAGGCACCCAAAACGTATTGCACCATATCAATTTTGCAGTAAAAGCAGGAGAAACAGTAGCATTAGTTGGCCATACCGGAAGTGGAAAAACTTCCATCATCAGTTTGCTTAACCGTTTATATCAAATTCAAGAGGGTGAAATAGCGATTGATGGGGTGGATATAAACCGCTGGGATACGGACTGCTTGCGCAAAGGGATTGGGGTGGTATTGCAAGACGTTTTTCTGTTTTCAGGAACGGTAATGGACAATATAACCCTCCGTAATCCTGAAATTGGCCCGGCTCAGGTTGAAGAAGCGGCGAAAATGATTGGGGTACACGATTTTATCATGCAATTACCAGGGGGCTACCAATACAATGTGATGGAAAGGGGAAGCACACTTAGCCTTGGCCAACGCCAGTTGATTTCATTTATAAGGGCTTTATTGTATAATCCTGCTATACTGATATTAGATGAAGCCACTTCATCTATTGATACAGAGAGCGAATTATTGATTGAAAAAGCCATTGATACACTTATTTCAGGCCGAACTTCCATTGTAATTGCCCATCGACTAAGTACTATTCGAAAAGCCAATCAAATAATTGTATTAGACAAGGGTGAATTAAAGGAAAAAGGGAGTCATGCCAGTTTATTGGCTGCCGGGGGATTCTATGCTCGATTACACGAAATGCAGTTTGAGAAAAAGAAAGCTGTTTTGCAGTAATTTTCCGCCTTCTACCCTTATCTTTGCCGCAAATTTAGAGATGGGTATGGCCTCAAAAAGCATAAAAACATTACTGGTAGCTGTTTTCAGCATATTCTTATTGCTTTTTTCTGCGAATTCATTTGCAAGCGACGCACCAGCTGGTGGCGCCGAGAAGCATGAAGCAAGTTCATTTGATCCGGCCAAGCTTATTATGGAGCATATCATGGACGCCCATGAGTTCCATTTTGCTACCATTGGAGAAAAACATATCAGCATTCCTTTGCCTGTGATTTTATATTCTCCAGAGAGAGGATTGACCATGTTTAATTATTCTAAATTTAACCATGGACACGATGTATACCAAGGGTATAAATCTGAAGAAGGACATATCATTGCTGTAAATGAAGCTGGGGAACACGATACAACGGTAACCGTTTACGATATGAGTTTAACTCGTAACGTAGTACAAATGTTTATTGCACTTACTTTGTTATGTGTATTAATGATTGGGGTTGCAAATAAATACAAAAAGAATGGTGCTAAAGTTGCACCAAGCGGATTCCAGAATGCAGTAGAACCTGTAATCACTTTTGTAAGAGACGAAGTAGGTAAACCTAATCTAGGTCATGCATACGAAAAGTTCATGCCTTATTTGCTAACTGTGTTTTTCTTTATTTTGATCAATAACTTGATGGGATTAATTCCTGGTTCAGCCAACGTAACTGGAAATATTGCATTCACTATTGTATTGGGGGTGATTAGTTTCTTTGTTATTTTATTCAGCACCAACAGACATTTCTGGGCGCATATTTTTAATCCTCCGGTACCTGGTTTTGTAAAGCCAATCTTAGTACCTGTAGAGTTTTTAGGAATTTTCACCAAGCCATTTGCATTGATTGTCCGTTTGTTTGCCAATATGGTTGCGGGCCACATTGTAATTACTTGCTTTGTGATGTTGATTTTTATTTTCGGAGCCATGAGTAAGGTTGCAGGATGGGGTTTTGCTCCTGTATCAATGGCATTTACCATTTTCATTTATTTCATAGAGATATTGGTTGCTTTTATTCAAGCGTTCATCTTCACTAATTTAACTGCCGTATTTATTGGTCAGTCAATGGAAGGTGCACACCACGATGAAGCGCATCATTAATTTTTTTTATCATTAAAACAAACAGTATGTCAGTTATTAACACTTTGTTGGATGTTAGCATGAGCCATTTAGGTGGTGCTATTGGTGCAGGATTAGCTGCAATTGGTGCCGGTATTGGTATCGGTCAAATTGGTAAAGGTGCTGTAGAAAGCATTGCTCGTCAGCCAGAAGCTTCTAACGACATCCGTGCAAACATGATCTTGACTGCCGCTTTCGTAGAGGGTGTTGCCCTTTTCGCGGTAATCGCTGGTATCTTGGCTGTATTAAAAGCCTAGTTGCACAAACTTTTTACTGCATCGTGCGCACAGGGCAATCGATGCAGTAATCTTTAATTAAACATTAAAGTTTTAAACTTATAATATGGAATTGTTAAACCCCGGAATAGGATTGTTGGTATGGACTTTATTGGCATTCCTTGTTGTATTCTTCTTGTTGAAAAGCTTTGCATGGAAGCCCATTTTAGCTTCATTAAAAGAAAGAGAAACCGGTATTGCTGATGCAATTGCTTCTGCAGATAAAGTGAAGGCTGAAATGGCTGCATTGAAGAATGAAAACGAAGCAATGATGGCTAAAGCTCGTGAAGAGAGAGCAGTGATGATTAAGGAAGCAAAAGAAACGGCAGATAAAATGGTTTCAGATGCTAAAGACAAAGCAAAGTCTGAATATGATCGTATTGTAGCTGAAGCACAATCTGCTATCATGCAACAAAAAAATGCTGCATTAACTGATGTTAAAAATCAGGTTGGTGCATTGGTAATTGAAGTAGCAGAAAAAGTGTTGAGCAGAGAATTGTCTAACAAAGGCGATCAAGAAAATTATATTAAACAATTAGCTGAAGGCGTTAAACTGAACTAATACATGTCGAATCCAAGATTAGCAGACCGTTATGCCAAAAGCCTAGTTGATCTTTCAACAGAAAGAAATCAATTAGACATTGTGCGAACTGATATGCAGTATATACAAGCTATTTGCAAAGTAAGTCGCGACTTTTTGAACATGCTGCGTAGTCCTATTATTAAGGCAGATCAAAAAGAAAAAATGTTGGTAGCTGTAATCAACGAGAAAGTTTCGGACCTGACTGGACTATTTTGCAATTTATTGGTCAAAAAAGGTAGAGAGCGTGATTTGCCTGAAATTGCTTCGGCGTTTATTCATCAATACAATGCAATTAAGGGCATACATCAAGTAAAGCTTACTACCGCTGTACCTGTTTCTGAGGAATTGAAAAAGTCTATTGAAGCAAATGTTCAGAAGGCAAATAATTTTACTTCTGTTGAATTGGAGACCGCAGTAGACGAAAAATTAATTGGTGGATTTGTTTTAGAATTTAACAACAAGCAAGTGGATGCAAGCATTGCATTTGATTTGCGTGAGATTAAAAAACAATTCCAGAATAATCAATTTGTTCCAAATATTCGATAATTAAATACATTAAGATCAACTTTTAAATCATACAAAATGGTAGATATTAAACCAGATGAAATATCAGCGATACTGAGACAGCAACTCAGCAATTTCAATGCTTCTGCCGAACTTGAAGAAGTAGGTACCGTATTGCAGGTGGGTGATGGTATTGCCCGTGTATACGGCCTTAATGGTGTAAGAAGTGGAGAACTGGTAGTATTCGAAAACGGTGTTAAAGCAATTGCCCTTAACCTTGAAGAAGACAATGTGGGTGTGGTTTTAATGGGTGAAAGCGGAAGTATCAAAGAAGGTGCTAAAGTAAAAAGAACCGGTCAGATTGCTTCTATCAAAGTAGGTGAAGGAGTTGTTGGTCGTGTTATCAATACTTTAGGAGAACCAATTGATGGTAAAGGTCCTATCAAAGGTGAATTATATGAAATGCCATTGGAGCGTAAAGCACCAGGGGTTATTTATCGTGAGCCAGTAAAAGAACCATTACAAACTGGTATTAAAGCGATTGATGCAATGATTCCTGTAGGTCGTGGCCAACGTGAGTTGGTTATTGGAGACCGTCAAACTGGTAAAACAGCAATATGTGTTGATACCATCATCAACCAAAAAGAATTTTTTGATGCAGGTAAGCCTGTTTACTGTATATATGTTGCAATTGGTCAAAAAGCATCTACTGTTGCTGGGGTGATGAAAACCTTAGAAGACAATGGTGCTATGGCTTACACAACTATTGTTGCTGCTTCTGCATCTGATCCTGCTCCATTACAATTCTACGCTCCATTTGCGGGTGCAGCAATTGGTGAATTCTTTAGGGATACAGGTAGACCAGCTTTAATTGTATTTGATGACTTATCAAAACAAGCCGTTGCATACCGTGAAGTTTCGTTGTTATTAAGAAGACCTCCAGGACGTGAAGCATACCCTGGTGACGTATTCTATTTGCACAGTCGTTTATTGGAAAGAGCTGCTAAAGTAATTGCCAATGATGATGTTGCTAAAAACATGAATGACCTTCCTGAGTCTATCAAACATTTAGTAAAAGGTGGTGGTTCTTTAACAGCATTGCCTATTATTGAAACACAAGCAGGTGACGTATCTGCTTATATTCCTACCAACGTTATTTCAATTACCGACGGACAAATTTTCTTAGAAGGTAACTTGTTTAACGCAGGTATTCGTCCGGCTATCAACGTAGGTATTTCTGTAAGCCGTGTGGGCGGTAACGCGCAGATTAAGTCTATGAAAAAAGTGGCTGGTACACTTAAATTAGACCAAGCACTTTACCGTGAATTAGAAGCGTTCTCTAAATTTGGTGGAGACTTAGATGCTGCAACTAAATCTGTAATTGACAAAGGTGCTAGAAACGTTGAAATATTGAAGCAATTGCAATATTCTCCAATGTCTGTAGAAAAGCAAGTTGCCATTATCTACTTAGGTACATTGGGTCTTTTACGCGAAGTGGCTGTTAAAAAAGTAAAAGAATTTGAAGCACATTTCTTAATGGAAATGGAAAACAAATTACCAGATGTATTAGCAGAATTTAAGAAAGGAAACTTACCTGAAGACGGATTGAAGAAAATGACTGAATTAGCTAAAGGAATTGGCGAACAGTACAAATAGGGTAAAGTTTAAATAATTATACAGAGGTTGTCTTTTCTAAGACAGCCTCTTTTTTTTTTCTTTATTTTTAATACATGCAACCCTCTTCTTTTTTGAAAACTGTCCATTTATTCATGCCCCTTCATGCATCATTGATTCAGCTATTAAAAGAGTTAGAACCTGCTGATTGGGATCAACCAACATTAGCAAAAGACTGGCGTGTAAAAGATGTAGTAGCGCATTTGCTCGATACAACAATTAGAGGTATTGCAGTTTTGCGTGATAAACATTTTGGAGACAACGGTCCTTCTCAACATGATTACTTATCCTTGGTTCAGTATATTAATCAGTTGAATGCCAACTTTATTGAAACTGCTAAAAGGTTCAGTCCAGCATTGTTAATTGAATTTCTTGAATTAACTGGTCCAGTTCATGCAAAATTGTTAAGCGATTTAGATCCCTTTGCAAAAGCGGTATTCTCTGTTGCTTGGGCTGGAGAAAATGAGTCATATAATTGGTTTCATGTTGCAAGAGAATACACAGAAAAATACCATCATCAATTGCAAATTAGAGAAGCAGTTGGGAAAACAGAAGCATTAATGACAGCAGAATTTTATGCGCCATTTATGCAAACATTTTTTTTGGGACTACCTTATTTATTGACAAATCATCCTGCTCCCAATGAGGCTGTTGTTGCATTGGAAGTAGGAGGCTCAAATGGCGCTATTTGTTATTTGCAATATAAAAATGGTCAATGGCAGATTCTTCAGGATTGGGGCTCAATTGATTTATATGCCAAAACGGTTATACCCGCAGATATTGCCTGGAAGCTTTTTACAAAAGGGGTTTCCCCCATGGAGATTATGCCATTGGTTACATTAGAAGGGAACCCAATTTTAGCAGCACAGATGTTGAATTTGATAGCAGTAGTAGCGTAAGATTAACTACCGCCATTCCATTAAACCCAATTTATACTGTAAAAAAACTTGGCTTACGAATGGTAACAGCAGACCCTTTAGCAAGCATGATGCTATGGGGTTCTTTCAATAAATATGGAACAAATTCCGTTCCATACAGCCTAGCAATATCTGCATTGAGTTCATAATAAGTAACTGGATACACTTCCCAACTCGGATGTTCTACTCCATATTCAATTAATGTATTTTTATTGAGTTGATTATAGCCCCAGTAATGTTCAAAAATGAATTCCTCTGCTGAATATGCTTCAATAGGTGAGGGACGATTCAGGGCTTTTACTTTTAAGCTATTCCATTGTAGTTTGTTTTGCCATTCATAGTTCAGTTGCAAAAAATCATTTTCAAGATGCGCTTGGTGCTTCATTGGCATTCTACTGTAATGTTCGTTGTACAGCGCATTGGCCATCCAAGCAATCATATGTTTCGGAACAATTTCACTGATGAATGCCACGCCACGTTTCCATTCCTTCCCGTTGAATCGCTTCACATAGAAGCGAAGATTGACTTCTTCAAAATTGGTATGGAAGGGCCATCGTATGCCAAATACCTTTGTATTATTAAACAAAAAGCCCACTACACTCACTAATGCTTTTCCTTGAAAAAGGTCTAATTCCGTGCCTTTTGGAAGGTAAGGAATTAAAATTTCTGGAGGAACTGGGTAATTCAACATCACTAAATATTCCCATTGAGCAGTTAAGAAAACGGCTTTCTCTTTCATAATTTATTCATTATCAATACTTAAACAATATACTACCTATAAAAGTTGGAACTCAAATAAAATATTTATAAAATAATTTGGTTTATAAAATAAACTAGTCTACGTTTGTCTTGTCAAAAGAATACAATGAAAGCAATTTTAATTTTTATAGCGGGTATGATGCTGGCAAGCTTACTAAAAGCTCAGGTTTTAGTAAAGGGAACAGTAAAAGATAATAAAGGGCGTATTCTAGCTGGGGCAAATATTGCCATCAAAGACAGCTACGATGGAACGATGTCTGATTCCACCGGATCTTTCTCATTTAAAACAACCGAAAAAGGAAATGCGCTATTGGTGGCTAGTAATATTGGGTATAGGACCATGGAGCTTCCTGTTGTTTTAGGAACTGATTCGGTGGTAATCAGCTTTAACCTAAAAGAAGAAATCAATGAACTGAAAGCGGTCATCATAACTGCAGGTTCTTATGAAGCAAGCGACAAGAAAAAAGGTACCGTTTTAAAGGCATTGGATATAGCCACTACTGCAGGTGCAAATGCTGATATTTCGGCGACCATTCAAACCTTACCAGGTGCACAAAAAGTAGGAGAGCAGGAAGGACTATTTATTAGGGGCGGTTCTGATGAGGAAGCTAAAATTATTATAGATGGTACGGTTGTTAATAATTTCTTTTACAGTAGTGTTCCAGGAATTTCACAAAGAGGCAGATTCTCACCATTCTTGTTTAGTGGAACAGTTTTTAGCAGTGGTGGATATTCTGCTTTATATGGACAAGCATTAAGTAGTGTGCTGAGTTTAGAGAGTTTAGACATCCCAGAAAAATCTGAATTACAAGTTGGGTTATCTCCATTGTTTGCAACAGTTGGTTTACAACAAGTAGCCAACAATAAAAAATCAAGTTTTGGATTCAGTTATAACTGGACCAACTTGGCAGTATACCAAAAATTAGTTCCGCAAGCACCAGATTTTTTTAAAGTACCCGATTTTCATACTGCCGATATGAATTATCGATTTAAAACAAAAAAGAATGGTGTCTTTAAAGTCTATGCTTATTATAACGCTGGTGCATTAGGTGTAAGAAATCCTTCTTTAGACAGTGTAGGATTATGGAACGCATTCAGTTTAAAAAATCAAAATTTATTTACCAATTTAAGCTTCAGACAATTTTTAGGAAATGGATGGAAAATAAATATAGCAGCTAGTGTAAGTTATAACAAGGATGAAATTCTCACTCAAGTTCAAAATCAACAATACCAAGCTGTACCTCT
>JAGOGG010000089.1 GCA_017996795.1 Sediminibacterium sp.
ATGTCGGTTCGTCACATCCTGGGGCTGGAGAAGGTCCCAAGGGTTCGGCTGTTCGCCGATTAAAGTGGCACGTGAACTGGGTTCAGAACGTCGCAAGACAGTTCGGTCCCTATCTGTGGTGGGCGCTAGTAAATTGAGTGGACATGACCTTAGTACGAGAGGACCGGGTTGTACGTACCGCTGGTGTATCTGTTATGCCGCCAGGTGTAATGCAGAGTAGCTATGTACGGCAAGGATAAACGCTGAAAGCATCTAAGCGTGAAACCTTCCACAAGATGAGTTTACTTTTAAGGGTCGTCGAAGACTACGACGTTGATAGGCTATAGGTGTAAAAATGGTAACATTAAAGCCAAGTAGTACTAATTGCCCGTAAGCTTTATTTTTTTATGTTTTGTATTTTTCCTTTCCAATATGTAAATTATTATAGTTGAGTAAAATCAACTAAACTCTTTATGGTGGTTTTGCCGGGGGTGTTCACCTCTTCCCATTCCGAACAGAGAAGTTAAGTCCCCCATGGCCGATGGTACTCGCATCTAGCTGGGAGAGTAGGTAGCTGCCATATTTATTGAACCTCGATCTTTATTGATCGAGGTTTTTTTTTGCCCCTATAACAAATCCTTTTTCTCCTATCACGCACTAATTTAATAGGCTGTATTAAACTTTGATTAATCTGAATGGCTTAACTTGCCGATGGTTTTATGACTAAACCGAAATCCAATATATTATTTCAAATTCTCTCATTAGGTAACCAGGACGATACTCCATTTAGAGTAGCGTATAAGAACTATATGTTCAACCTGTTCCTTCTGTTGGCTACTCCTTTTGCCTTTTTGGTAATGTGCATTAACTTTTATATTGGGGAATACATACTTGCTTGTTTTAACGTTGCACATCTTTTAATTTTTATCATTGGTTATTATATAGCTTATTCGCAAAAGTATTTAGATTATAGGCCTTTATTATTGTTTATGGGTGCAGTTATTGCGTCATATACTGCTTATGTTTATAAGAACGGGAATGAGTATCGATTTTTGATCATGATTGTTGCTGCAGTGGTTCTTTGTGAAAAAAATTGGCAGTATATTTTATTTGTTCTTTTTGTATCACTCAGTTTTGTTGTCATTAGACTTGAAGAACTGCCGTTGAACACGATGAGTGTTATTAACATTATTGAGAAAACGGTTAAATTACTATTTCCACTTTCATTCTTTTCAATTTGTCTTTATTATTTCAAAGAAATTTATTTTAAGAATCAATATAAGCTTGAAACAGCATATGCTGAATTAACTAAAAATAAAGAAGAGCGGGATCGAATTTTAAATGTGGTTGCACATGATTTAAGAAGCCCTTTAAGTGGTATTTCTGGAATTAGTAAAATGATGTTAGCTGATGATAAAGTTGTTGAAGACAACAAAGAGATGTTTAGATTAATAGAACAGAGTGCTGAATCTGCGCTTAGGTTGATCAGTGATTTAATGCATACCAATATTAATTCTGTAGAGCAATATCATTTCAATCCAATTGAATTAAATAAATTAGTTCATCAAATTCTTCAAATACTTGTATTTACTGCCAAAGAAAAAAATATTATTATTGAAGCAAATATTACTAAACAAAAAATAATATTAAAGGCCGATAAAGATAAAATAGATAGGGTAATTTCTAATTTAGTAACTAACGCAATCAAATTTAGTAAGCTGGGTTCTATAGTCCATGTATCCTTGCATGCAAATAATGATTTTGCAGAAATAATTGTAAAAGACAATGGAATAGGTATACCCGAATATTTGCAGGGGAAGATTTTTGATTTGTTTACAACTGCAAAACGAAAAGGTACTGCTGGCGAGAAAAGTTACGGCTTAGGGTTGGCAATTTGTAAAAAAATTGTTGAAATGCATGAAGGGTTTATACATGTAGAAAGCAAAGAGGGCTTAGGTTCTTCCTTTATAGTGAGGCTTCCTCTTAAGGTCTAACCATTTCAATATGCTCTATTCCATCTTCTAAATACATTTCTCCTTCTTCAATAAAGCCAAAAGAGCCATAAAACTGAATTAGATAGCATTGAGCCCCAATTCGAATTGGACCTTCTCCATATTCTTGGTGAATCAACTCAATTGCTTTTGTAATTAGTAAACGACCAGCGCCTGTATTCCTATATTTAGGCGAACTAACTACTCTTCCAATACTCATTTCATCGTATGCCAAACCGGGGGGGAGCAATCTACAATAAGCGACCAATTCATTGTTGCTCCAATACATTAAATGAAGACTTTCTTGATCTTTATTATCTGCATCTTGAAAAACGCAATTTTGTTCAACAACAAAAACTTCGTTTCTAAGTTGAATAATTGCATACAATTCAGAAGGAGTAAGTGATTCGAATGATTTTGTAGAAAAATATGTTGTTGCCGTATTCATAGAGTTCATTTAACTGATTTGCAAATAATCCCGCATCTTTGCAATGCTGTAAAAATAAGCATACCAGCGATAAACATGTCAAAAAGAGTTGCAATCATAGGTGCCGGCCCAGCAGGATTAACTGCAGCCTATTTGTTGGGAAAAGAAAACCAACAAGTAGTAGTATTTGAAAAAGACGCTACATATGTTGGCGGTATATCTAGAACGGAAAGTTACAAGGGATATCATTTTGATATTGGCGGACATCGGTTCTTTTCTAAATCTAAAGAAGTAGAAGATTTTTGGACTGAAATTTTAGGTGATGAAATGCTGGAGAGGCCAAGAAGTTCTAGAATCTATTACAACAAAAAGTTCTTTTCATATCCTTTGGTTGCAATGGAAGCCTTAAAAAAGTTAGGGATAATTGAAAGTGCTCTATGTGTATTGAGTTATTTGAAAGCTAAAATATTTCCAGTAAAAAATCCAACTAACTTCGAAGATTGGGTAGTGAATCAATTTGGTCAAAGGCTCTTTAATATTTTCTTCAGAACCTATACAGAAAAAGTTTGGGGAATTCCATGTAATGAAATTTCAGCTGATTGGGCTGCACAAAGAATTAAAGGACTATCATTAAGTAGTGCAATTTGGAATGCACTTTTCAAGCCCAAGCCTTCGAATAAAGGGGATATGATTAAAACCTTGATTGATTCTTTTCGATATCCAAAGCAAGGCCCTGGTTTAATGTGGGAGCGCTGTACGGAAAAGTGTATAGCAATGGGTGTTCAAGTTGAAATGAATTGTGGAGTTAAAGACATTGCTACAGCAGAAGGTAAATGGACGGTACATACGAATGACGGTAGAACTTATACCGATTTTGATTATGTTCTTTCATCGGCTCCAATGCGTGAACTTATTCAAGCAGTGAGTCCAGCCTTTCCTGCTAAGGCTTTTGAAGGTGCAGCTAATCTGGGGTACAGAGATTTTTTAACTGTGGTTTTGATTTGTAAAGACGAAGATGCGTTTAATGATAACTGGATTTATATTCATGATCCAAGTGTGAAAGTTGGGCGTATTCAAAACTTTAAATCTTGGAGCCCTTATATGGTACCTGATCCTGAAATGGCTTGTTATGGGTTAGAATATTTTTGTTTTGAAGGAGACGGGTTATGGACCAGTAGCGACTTTGATTTGATTGAATTGGCCAAAAAAGAAATTGCACAAATTGGTTTAACCAAACCAAGTGCAGTTGTTGATGGGTATGTAGTAAGACAGCCCAAAGCATATCCAGTTTACGATCATATGTATAAGGAAAGAGTCAATGATGTTCGTGAAGCATTAAAGCAATATCCTGGGCTTTATTTAGTAGGAAGAAATGGAATGCATAAATACAATAACCAAGATCATAGTATGATGACTGCAATGCTGGCTGCTAAAAATATAGTAGCGGGTAAAGAAGTATATGATTTATGGGATGTGAATGAAGATGCAGAATACCATGAAGGCGGTGAGCGTGGGGCAGAAGTAGAAAAAGTTGCAGAACGATTGGTTCCACAAAAATTGAATCCTTAGTAATCATATTTCCCCTTCCATCGCTCCCTTAAAAATTTCTTTATTTCATTTTCTCTAGGGTTGTTGCCAGGGGTGTAGAATGGTGTGTTCTTCAATTGGTCGGGCAAGTATTCTTGTTCAATGAAATTGTTTTCGCCTAAATGAGAATACTGGTAATTTTTGCCATAGTCCATTTGCTTCATCATTTTCGTGGGTGCATTTCTCAAATGTAGCGGAACGGATAAATCACCATGCTTTGAAACTGCTTGTTGGGCTTTTGCGATTGCTTCGTATGCAGCATTGCTTTTAGGAGAGGAAGCTAAATAAGTGGCGCATTGCGAAAGAATTATTCTGCTTTCGGGATAACCAATTTTTGAAACGGCATCAAAAGTTCCATTGGCTAATAATAATGCATTGGGATTGGCATTGCCAATGTCTTCACTTGCAAAAATGAGCATTCTTCTTGCAATAAATTTTACATCTTCACCACCCTCAATCATTCTAGCCAGCCAATACACTGCACCATTGGGGTCAGAGCCCCTCATACTTTTAATAAATGCAGAAACAATATCATAATGTTGCTCACCACTTTTATCATACAATGCAATTTTTTGTTGAGCAATTTTCAAAACAATTTCATCAGTAATGTTTGAAGCTCCAGTTTGTACAACTAAATCTAATAGATTCAATAATTTTCTTCCATCACCACCACTTAGGTTGATTAAAGCCTCCGTTTCGGTTAACTGAATATTTTTATTTTGTAATAGTTCATCTTTATTAATAGCATCGCACATTAATTGGATTAATTGTTGCTTCTCTAAGGCCTTTAATACATACACTTGGCACCTACTCAACAATGCTGCATTTACTTCAAAAGAAGGGTTTTCTGTGGTAGCTCCTATCAATCGAATAATTCCTTTTTCAACAGCTCCTAATAAAGCATCTTGTTGGCTTTTATTGAATCGATGAATTTCATCTATAAACAATACTGCACCAACTAAATGTTTGGCCTGCTCTATTACTTCTCTTACTTCCTTTACGCCACTGCTGATGGCAGAGAGCTGAAAATAGGGAACTTGAAGCGTTTGTGTAATCACATTGGCTAATGTGGTTTTACCAACACCTGGAGGCCCCCATAAGATCATAGATGGCACTACTCCTTTTTCTAATGCTGTTCTTAAAATACTTCCTTTACCAGTTATATGTTCTTGACCCAATACCTCATCTAAATTAGTGGGGCGCATTCTTTCCGCAAGCGGTGTATGGGCATTATTGGTCATTGATTTTATTTAATTTTTAAATTTAGTGATTCCGGCAAGAATAGTGGTTCCAAATCCTAGTAAAGCAATAATCCCGAAGGACCATTGCAATCCAAATGCTTCAGCAATAAATCCAATTAAGGGCGGCCCAATAAAAAAACCCAAAAAGCCAATACTCGAGACTGCTGCAAGGGCCATACCTGCACTCATTTTATCCGATTTACCTGCTTGACTATATACGATTGGTACAACAGAAGAAACCCCAAAACCCACCAATAAAAAACCTATGGTTGCAAAAACAATAGTTGGAATAAATACAGCAATGAGCAATCCAATGGCAATGATGATGCCACTTCCCTGTAGAATTTCTTTTCTGCCAAAACGCAATACCAGTCCATCTCCTAAAAATCTACCTAAAGCCATCGTACACATGAAAGCAGAATAACCCAATGTTACTAAGCCAGGCGGCGCTTCTACAATTTTTTGAAAATATATTCCACTCCAGTCGAACATGGTTCCTTCGGCAGCCATGCAACAAAATGAAATTAACCCCAGTTTCAATAATATTTTATCGGGCTTCACAAATAAAGGTTGATTGCCTATTACCGCATCTTTGGGCATTCTTCCAAATTTCATGAGAAGGGCAAGTAAAATCACTGCTGCTGCAATAATTGAAAAATGTTTGAGAGGATCAAAGCCAAAAGAAATCATTAAGGTTCCTACTGCTGCTCCAGTAAAACCTGCCATGCTCCAGATGCCATGAAAAGAAGCTAAAATTGATCGTCCATATAATTCTTCTACTGCAACAGCCTGGGTGTTAACAGAGATATTCATCATATTGCCTAACAAACCAAAACAAAACAATAAACTAATAAGGATAAAAGTGGTTGAAGCTGTGCCTAACAATAATAATAAAATAGGGTATATGATGGCAGCAATCAACATGACAGTTCTGCTTCCTAATTTTGAAACCAGCCAACCCGAAATGGGTAAACTAACCATCGATCCAGCAGGTAGAGCAAATAAAATTCCTCCTAATTCCGCATCATTTAATTGTAGTTTTTCTTTAATATCCGGAATACGACTTGCCCAACTAGCAAAAGTAATTCCAGCAATAAAAAAGTAACTCCCAATAGCCCAGCGATGGGTTCTTTTAGATATAGTATTTGCCTGCATAACTATTATTCAAGGGCAAAAATACCGCAATAAGACTACTTGGCCCATTTAGGTTATATTTGCGCTCTTAAATGGCCATTTGGCCTGTTGTATAAATTATTTTTTGCGTATGTATCGTACAAATACCTGTGGGGAATTAAGATTAGTAAATGTTGGTCAAGAAACAACTTTGGCTGGCTGGGTTCAAACTGTTAGAAAGTTTGGCGCTATCACATTTGTTGATTTGAGAGACCGTTATGGAATCACTCAATTATTGTTTGGAGAATCTTTAACTGCATTGTTAGATGAGCAGCCATTGGGTCGTGAATATGTTTTACAAGTAAAAGGAAATGTGCAAGAAAGAAGTAGTAAAAATGCAAATATTCCTACTGGGGAAATAGAGATTGCTGTTACTGAGTTTAAGATATTAAACAAATCAGCGGTACCTCCATTTACTATACAAGATGATACAGATGGCGGAGATGATTTGAGAATGAAATACCGATTTTTAGATTTAAGAAGAAACGCGGTAAAGAAGAATTTGGAATTGCGTTATTCAGTAAACAGGTCTGCAAGAAATTATTTGCACGAAAATAGTTTCATGGATATTGAAACTCCTTTTCTGATTAAATCAACCCCAGAAGGTGCAAGGGATTTTGTAGTGCCTTCTAGAATGAATCCAGGACAATTTTATGCATTGCCACAAAGCCCTCAAACTTTCAAACAATTGTTGATGGTAAGTGGTTATGATCGATACTATCAAATTGTAAAATGTTTTAGAGACGAAGATTTACGTGCAGATCGTCAGCCAGAATTCACTCAAATAGATTGTGAAATGGCATTTGTGGAACAAGAAGATATTTTGCAAATGTTTGAGGGATTGGTGAAGCGTATATTCAAAGACGTAAAAAATATTGATTATACCGAACAAGTAGAAAGAATGTCTTGGGAAGATGCCATGTGGAATTATGGTAACGATAAACCTGATATTCGTTTTGGCATGAAACTCTCCAATTTAAAAAGTGCCTTTTTAAAAGGGGGACAAATAAAAGCAACTGGAGAATTGATTAATGGTGCTGGTTTTGGTGTGTTTGACAATGCAGAAACCGTTTTGGCTATTGCAGTACCTGGTTGTTCTGAATATACGCGCAAGCAAACTGATGAATTAACAGAGTGGGTTAAACGTCCTCAAATTGGAATGCAGGGAATGGTATACATTAAATGTAATGCAGACGGAACATACAAGAGTAGTGTAGACAAATTTTATTCTGAGGAAAAATTAAAAGCCATAGCTGATTCTGCTGGTGCAAAAGCAGGAGATCTAGTATTGATATTAGCTGGCCGTGAAGAAAGAACGCGTAAAGCAACCAGTGAATTGCGTTTAGAAATGGGTAAGCGATTAGGAATGCGCAAAGACGATGAATTCAAATTATTGTGGGTAATGGATTTCCCTTTATTTGAATATGCCGAGGAAGACAATCGTTGGGTTGCCAGACACCATCCATTCACTTCTCCTAAGCCAGATCATATTGAAGTGATGATTAATAATAATCCACTGATTGAAAATGCGGATAAATATTTAGAACATCCTTATTCTAATATTAAAGCCAATGCGTATGATATGGTTTTAAATGGAAATGAAATAGGAGGTGGATCTATTCGTATTTATCAGCGTCCATTGCAAGAGAAAATGTTTGCTGCTTTAGGGATGACTGAAGAAGAAGCTCAACATAAATTTGGATTTTTATTGGGTGCATTTGAATACGGTGCGCCTCCACATGGTGGTATCGCATTTGGATTTGATCGCTTGTGTTCTATTTTGGGTGGAAGTGAAAGTATCAGAGACTTCATTGCTTTCCCTAAAAACAATAGCGGTAGAGATGTTATGTTAGATGCCCCAAGCACTATTGATGATAAGCAGTTTGATGAATTGCAGATTAAATTGAATTTGAAATAAAAAGCCTTAATAATTAACAACTAAAGCCACTTGATTCAATTCAAGTGGCTTTTTTGATGCTCAGCTTTATTGGGCAAATGCTTTGGGGTAAAGTTTCAGGGCATTGCTATGTAGTTCCTTAACAAAGTCTCGATGCGCCAGAATTGAAATAAAAATTACTAAAATGAATAGTGAAATCAAGGCATAGGCCAGATAATGCATTTGTTTTACTTCATTGTA
>JAGOGG010000006.1 GCA_017996795.1 Sediminibacterium sp.
CATCGCAAGTATGCGCATATGCAACACCCCCTAGCTGATTAATTTCTTCAATGGTTGAGTTGGCTTGTTCATGAGACAACTCAAGAATATGGACCTGTGCACCTTGCTTTGCAAAGAGCAGGGCAATGGCTTTACCTATTCCGCTACCACCCCCAGTTATTACAGCTATTTTATCATCCAATCTAAACATAGTATTAATTTAATTTTATAAACTGACGCCTCTTTTCCATGGGATAAAATCATCCTGATTTAACTGAACTGCTTTAGGTATGATCATGCCACTGGCTGCTTTTAAACAATAATCTAAAATATCTTCCCCCATTTCCTCAATTGTTTTCTCACCGCTGATGACAGGTCCACAATCTATATCAATGATATCACTCATTTTTTTTGCCAAAACAGAATTGGTGGCTACTTTAACTACCGGACATACAGGATTTCCAGTTGGAGTACCTAATCCTGTAGTAAACAAAATTAAGGTAGCACCTGCTGCTGCTTTTCCAGTGGTTGCTTCTACATCATTGCCTGGGGTGCATACTAAGCTTAATCCTGGCAAAGTTGCTGGTTCTGTATAATCCAACACATCAACCACAGGTGCAGTACCTCCTTTTTTTGCAGCTCCTGCACTTTTCATTGCATCGGTTATCAATCCATCTTTGATATTACCAGGAGATGGATTCATGTAAAATCCTGAACCCACTTGATGCGCCAATGCATCATAGGAATGCATTAACTGAATAAATTTTTGAGCAATGGTTTCATTCACACATCTATCAATCAGGTTTTGCTCTACCCCACATAGTTCAGGAAACTCTGCTAGTAAAACTTTTCCACCTAAGGCAACCAATAAATCTGCTGCATAACCCACAGCAGGATTAGCAGAAACCCCGCTAAATCCATCACTTCCACCACATTTTACGCCAAGGGTTAGTTTGCTTAAAGGAGCTGGTTTTCTTTCCCTTTTATTTATTAGAATGAGTCCTTCAAAAGTATATTTAATGGCATTCGCTATTAATTGTTCTTCACTTTCCGTTTCTTGTTGTTCAAAAACATATAAAGGTTTATCAAAACTAGGATCTTGACTTTTGATATCGCTTACTAATTGCTGAACTTGTAAGTGTTGACAACCTAAACTTAATACGGTAATACCGCCAACATTGGGATGATTGGCATAAGCGGCCAATAAAGCACTTAATGTATTGGCATCTTGTCTAGTGCCCCCGCATCCACCCTGGTGATTCAAGAATTTAATACCATCCACATTCTTAAATACCCTGTTAGTACTAGGTGTTGCAGCTAATGAAATATTGATTGTACTAAGGTTTTCGCCATTTTGATAGGCCGCTAATAAATCTTGGGTATATCGTAGATATTTATCACTTACTGCATATCCCAATTGATTATGTAGGGCCTCTTTGATTACATCTAGATTTCTGTTTTCACAAAAAACGGTTGGTATAAATAACCAATAATTAGCAGTTCCTACTTGACCGTTGTTTTGATGGAATCCATTAAAACTAGTATTTGAATATTTGGATACATCAGGTGCTTTCCAATGATAAGCCAGTTCTCTGTAAGCATAAGGTTCTGCAGCGTGTTTTAAATTTTCTGTAGTCATTAAACTGCCCCTTTTCACATTGGTCTGTATCTTTCCAATTAAAACCCCATACATAAATATTTCGGCTCCTATAGTTAGGTCTTCAATATAAAACTTGTGCTTTGCTTTTATCCGATCCTGTAACACATACTGCTGATTTTCAAATTCTACTACTGCGTCTTTTTCTAAGTCGGTTAATGCAACCAAAACATTATCTTTTGGGTGCATTTGAATGACTTGTCTTATACCATTTTTACCGTACATAATTAATTGGATGAGTCATTTTTGGTGGTTCGCATTTTTATAGCAAATACTAACACAACAATAAAACAAAATAAGGGAATGAAATACCCATTTTGTATACTGCCTGTTTTATCGGAGATAATGCCCAACATTGGCGGCAGCAATGCTCCCCCTACAATCGACATAATGATTAAACTGGAAGCTGGTTTAGTAGCATTTCCCAAACCTTTTATTCCTAAAGCAAAAATGGTTGGGAACATAATCGACATAAAGAATGCGATACCGATCAATGAGTATATGGTCATCATTCCACTACCGTATATAGCAATGAATGAAAGGAGAATATTTATAGCAGCATATAGGCCCAATAATTTTACTGGTTCTATATATTTCATAAAAAAAGTACCTGCAAAACGCCCAATCATAAATGCAGCACCATAGAATGCAGTATAGGTTGCAGCTTCTTTATCAGTTAACCCAGCAGCTGTAGCAGCGAATACCAAAAAGAAACTTCCCACACAAACCTGAGCTCCTACATAGAAAAACTGTGCAATCACAGCCCATTGTAATTGTGAATGTTTTAGTGCATCTAAAAAACTACTGTTTCCTGGTGTTGATTCGTCTTTAATGTCCGGCAAAGGGGTAAAATAGAACACCACTGCCATTATCAATATGACCAATCCTAATACTACAAAGGGTAATTTTACACTTTCCGTTTGTGATTGGATAAAGGTTGTTAATGCCTCTCCAGACAATGCATTGATTGCTGCATCTGATTTAATGGAATCGGTTAAAATAAACCACCTTCCGATAAGTGGGGCAATAAATGCAGCCAACCCATTGAAAGACTGGGCTAAATTTAAACGGAAAGCAGCTGTTTCAGCTGGGCCTAAAACAATGGCATAAGGATTGGCGGCTGTTTCTAAAATGGCCAATCCACAAGCAATTATGAATAGTGCTCCTAAAAAGAATCCATACGTATGCGTATTGGCTGCTGGAACAAATAAAAATGCACCACAAGCAAAAAACAATAAACCAATAATAATTCCAGACCGATAACCGTATTTTTTCATAATCAATCCTGCGGGTATCGCCATTAGAAAATAGGCTATAAAAACAGCAGAATCTACCAATGAAGACTGTAAAATGCTTAGCTGAAAGGTTTTTCGTAAATGCGCAATTAATATTGGGTCAATATTGTGAACAAATCCCCAAAAGAAAAACAAACTCGTTATTAAAATAAAGGGGAATAACCAACCCTTGTGATTATTCATTTTATTATTTTCTTTAAGAGGTAAAGTTGGCTGCAATCCCATAGGTTTAAATATAAGGCATATATTGATTTTGTTTATACATATAAATCAGTTAATTAATTTTTTCTTATTTAGAATTCAAATAAAAGGAGCTGAATTAGTTGTTAAAGGTGGTTTATTATCAAAATCAAAAACAATTGTACCCATAAATAGAGTACAATCTGTTCATCTAGTTGAAAACTATTTACATAAATTGACGAACACATGTGCAATCAAAGTTGAAACTGCGGGATCAGATTCAACCGAAATAGAAGTAGCAGCAATTAATAAAGAGAAAGCACTATCCCTTCAGGAATTATTACAAAATGCAGTAATTAAAGCTGATCCCAATAATGACACAGTGCAATTACAAATTATGGGTATTCGCTTCCGTGATGTAATCAAACTTGCCATTTCAGAAAATCATATCAGAACATTCTTAATTATCCTTGCATTTACTTATTCAAGAGTAGAAGATGTAAAGCAATTATTTGGATATGATCCTTCCAATATAATTAATGAACAAGTTGATCAAGTGGCCTTTTCTACTTCTAATATTTTAACACTGTTTATGGCTGGCTTATTCATTACTTTATTGGTTTCACTTATTCGAGTGTTATTGCGATATCATGAGATGACCATTAAATCGAATTCCAAAGGGTTTCAAATGGAATGGGGCTTTCTTCAAACCCAACAAAAAATGCTAATTCAAAACAAGGTTCAACTGATAAGCTGGAATAATAATTTTCTGAGGAAAATTTTAGGCATTCAAATTATTCGCTTTTTTATGATAGGTGAAGACATCAATTTAACCAAACAGCATATTCAGCTGCCAGTTATGCAATCATCATTATTGTACCAATTGGTATCACCATATCAAACCATTTGGCCTTCTTCAAATGAAACGGCACACTGTGTTCATCATTCCTATGGTTGGAGAAATACCATTTTGTTTATTTTACCTATCACAGGGGCTATTTCAGTTCCCATTTTTGTTTGGGATCCATTATATATTTTATTACCGTTTTTGGTATTGTTGTATTTGAGTATCTCTAATTGGGTGAAATATCGAAAGTTTAAGTATTGGTATAATGAAAGTTCCATTCAAATACAAAAAGGGATTTGGGGGGAAGAAAATATATTGCTCAATTTCAACAAGGTTCAACAAGTATTGGTTAAAACAAGTCCTTTCTTGCGTCGCAAAAAATTGGCTACCATTGAATTGCATACAGCGGGTGAAACAATAATACTGCCGTTTATACCGCTAGAGCAAGCTCAATATATTGCTGATTGGGCTTTATTATGCATAGAATTTAAATTAACCGAGAATGGCAAAATTGCGTTAAAGCAAATGGAATCTTAAACGTATTGAGAATAATGTCAAATAAATGGTTTTAATGGCATAAAAATTGGTTTTTTATCAATGAATAATTTTTCTTCACCAAACCTATTTTTATGAAACGAAATGTTACGTTATTAACCATTATTGTAATCCTAGTTAGTTCCTGTACGGTAATACGTCAGGGCGAAGTGGGTGTAAAGAGACGATTAGGAAAAATTGATCCCGTTTATGTGGAGCAAGGCCCAAAAGGATATAATCTTTTTACAACTACTATCTTAAAAGTACCTACTAGATCAATGAACATTGAAGTGAAGCCAGACCTTCCTTCTAAAGAAGGTCTAACGATTAGATCTGAGATATCCATTTTATATAGGATAAAACCTGAAGCTGCTCCAAAAATTGTTCAAAATATTGGACTCAATTATGAAAGTGAGGTAATTCTTCCTGTATTTCGTTCAGCATCAGCTGATATCACAGCAAAGTTTTTAGCAAAAGATATGCATAGTGGAGAAAGAGGACAAATCGAAAGTGCTATTCGCAAACAAATGATAGAAATACTTGAGCCAAGGGGATTGGTTATTGACAATGTATTAATGAAAAGCATTCGTTTACCTGAAGCATTAGCAGTAAAAAAAGCAAATGATACCATCAATAAAACACTTACACCTACAATTTTAAAGCTTAGACAAATTGAAGCATTTAAATCTTTATCAAATAGCAATAATAGTAAGCTTATTATTACCGACGGTAAAACCCCATTTTTGAGTTTGCCAGAGAAGTTTTAAAAGGATAATATCTAGGGTACAAGAAGCCCTCTTTCTTTGAATGTTAGTTGTTGATTCGTTACCTTCACGGTAGAAATTTTGACTATGTCTAGCTTTATTATAACCTGCCCTAATTGTAGCCACCAATTTGAACCGGGCGATACCATGCGTGATGAAATTGAGAAAGAACTTCGTGGTAAAATGAAAGAATGGCAAAAGAAAAAAGAAATTGAAACTGCTGAGCTGCTTGAAGTAGAAAAGAAGAAAATGCAAACGGAAATGCAAGAAGCAGTGAAAAAATCGTTGGCTGCAGATTATGAAAATCAACTAAAATTATTGCAACAAGAGGTTTTAGATAATGCAGAAAAGTTAAAAGAATCTCGGAGAAAGGAATTAGAATTTTTACAAAAGGAACAAGCCCTTAAAACAAGGGAAGAAGAAATGCAATTGACCATACAACGTCAATTATTGGAAGAGCGTTCAAAACTAAAAGAGCAATTACAAAAGGAAGAATCCGAAAAAATTAGTTTGAAAGAACAAGAATATCAATTAAGAACCAAGGAGCTCGAAAAACAAATTGAAGACCAAAAAAAGTTGGTTGAAGAAATGCGTAGAAAGTCTGAGCAAGGGAGTATGCAATTACAAGGAGAAGTTCAAGAACTGATGTTAGAAGAAATGTTGCAATCTACCTTCCCATTCGATAAAATTGAAGAAGTAGGTAAAGGGGTTCGTGGTGCAGATTGTATTCAAATTGTTCGCAATCAATTTGGCAATGAGTCAGGTAAAATTATTTACGAAAGTAAACGTACCAAAGACTTTTCCAATGAATGGATTGAGAAGTTAAAAAAAGATATGCGCAGTCATGGGGCAGATGTAGCAGTTATTGTTACGCAGACTTTCCCTAAAGACATGGAAAGATTTGGTGAAAAAGACGGCGTGTACATCTGTACTTTTAATGAGGTTCGAAGCGTTTCCTTATTGCTTCGAAATGCATTATTAAAAATTGCAGACGCTCGAAAAAGCCAAGAAAACAAGGGCGATAAAATGGTCATGTTGTATGACTATTTAACTGGAACCGAATTTAGTGAGCAATGGAAAGCTATTAGAGAAGGATTTATGAGTATGCGCCAGAGTATTCAGAAAGAAAGAGATACAATGGAAAGACTTTGGAAAGCACGCGAGAAACAGTTAGAAAAGGTTTTATTGAATGCTGCTCATATACAAGGATCAGTTGAAGGTATTGCTGGAGCTGATGCAGTAAACTTAAATTTATTAGAAGACAATGATACTATGTTAATTGATTAATTTCTTTGACCATATTAACCCAGAAGGCAAGGCCAATATTCCTTCTAAAAAGAAACCCATGTTTCCCATAAAGGAAGATTTGCGCCAATACTTAAAACGATATGGCAGAGAAGTCTTGCTTCCTTTCAGTTACCAAGATTTACAAAGGTTTACTTATACCATACCTTTAAAAGACAAGAATGGAAAAGATACGGCATGGGAGCAAGTTTCGTATGATATGCGTGAATGGGATTTCCTTCGTAAAAGTTTAGTAAAAGTATATGCCATTTTAAAAACAGAAGGTGATTTAAGTTTCGCCAATCACTTAGATGTAGCTAGAATTGATTACTGTTACTTTGGAAATAGTCAGCCCTTTAGAATTCGTATTGTAAATAAATTCAATGACAACTACGATCATTACTATATTAAAAAAGCGGATGCAAGTAGAATATACGGATTGGAACTAGAACATATACTATCCCCTAATCGAATCACTTATTTTACAAGTAAAGACACATTGATTGAAGAACATATTCCAGGAATTCCAGGAGATTTATTCATTCGAGATTACATCAGTGCAGCAAATACCAATAAAATAAGGCTAGCCAAAGAGTTTGTCAAATTTAATGAACGCTGTTTTGTTCAGTTATTAGGCGATATGCGGTCTTATAATTTTGTTGTAAATATCATTCCAGATATTGAAGACTTTCAATACCGTATCAGGGCCATTGATTTTGATCAGCAGTCTTACGAGGGCCGCAAAAATTTGTACCTACCCCAATTTTTTAAAGATAATCAGGCGTTGGTGAATATGGTCTTAAAGCATTTAGACAAGCAATCAATTGAGCAATATCAAGCAGAGGAAAAGACCATGATGACATTTAGGTTGGTCTCGTCTCGTTACCGCGTTAAAGAACTCTTAGACATCATGGATGATGACCAAATTTCCACTGATGAAAAAATTACTGAATTACGTGAAGCCTTATTTGTACATTTTAATAATCCTCAATATTTAAAAGCCATTACCATGGGGCAGCTTTTAAAAACACACTTGAAATGTTCTTTAAGAAAGTACCTAAAGAAAATGCCCAAAACAGGTAAACATGAATAAATTAATCATTGTTTAACCACACCAAGCTGAGTTCATTGCTTAATTGATAATGCAACTCTAAGGAAGCCGTAAAATTATCTTTCTGAAAACGAGCATTTAGAATACCACTTGGTAGCAGTGTACTTTTTTCTACTCGCATACATTCGCTGAAATCAATATCCCCCCTGCCCCACCATTTAAACATGGCTTCCTTAGCACTCCACAATAAAGTTAGTGTGCGAAATTTTTCCTGTTCTTCCAAAGCTTCTATATCCCAATTGGATAATTCAGATGGGTGCAAAAATTTGTGCCTGATTTTGTTTACTCTATGCGTTACCAGCTCCACATCTACCCCCACTCTTTGGGTAGAACTAACGATGGCTGCAGCATAATCCCCGCAATGTGAAATAGAAAAATGGTATGCTTCATTAGTTAAATAAGGTTTACGGGTGTCTGCTATTTGAATTAAGTCGCTGGGGAAATTGGGATACAAATAAGGGAGCAAAAACCTTCCAGCTAAATGCTGCAATCGTTTGTGGGGATGGGTTACCTGCTGTTGAATGGTAACTTTTTGGGTAAAAAAAGACTCGGCTTCTTCAATCTTCCAAACGGCTAATTGGGTAAAATCGTTGATATTTTGTTGATAATAGATGGGCACAAAAAGATTTTAGCGTATACATTGCAGAATTAGCATTTTTTTGCAATTCAACAGTAAAATTAACGGGAATGATTTTAAGTGATCTACGCATTTTAGAAGAAATTGAAAAAGGAACTATTAAAATTGAGCCTTATGATAGAGGTGACCTTGGTAGCAATAGTTATGATGTTCATTTAGGCAAGTGGTTAGCCACCTATGCCGATGAAGTGTTAGATGCTAAAAAGCACAATACCATCACGTATTTTGAAATCCCCGAAGAAGGCTATGTGTTGCAACCGAGTGGATTTTACCTGGGGGTAACAGAAGAGTATACCGAAACGCATGCGCATGTCCCTTTTTTAGAAGGCAAGTCTTCTACTGGACGATTAGGTATTGATATTCATGCTACGGCCGGAAAGGGTGATGTGGGTTTTTGCGGCAACTGGACTTTAGAAATATCTTGTAAACAGCCCGTTCGCATTTACCGTGGCATGCCAATAGGACAACTAATTTATTTCCCCGTTGATGGAGAAATTGGTGTGAAATACAATCAAAAAGGCAATGCCAAATACAGTGGCCAACCCAATAAGCCAATTGAGAGCATGATGTGGAAGAATAAATTCTAATTCAACTGCCAGATACTACCATTCAGTATGCTGGCAAAACTTACCCATAATAAGTAAGGAATTAGTAAAGCAGCAGCAGTGGGAGAAAGTTTTCTGAATTGTATGATCGTGAGTAAAATAAATACCCACATGGTTATAATCTCGGCAAATGCCCATCCTATTTGGTGCATAGAGAAAAAAAGGATGGACCAACAAAAATTCAATATAAATTGAATAATGAATAATCGTATGGCCAAGCTACGTTCTAGGCTAATAGGGCGTTTCCATATTAAGTAAAAGCTGATTCCCATTAAAACATATAAGGTTGTCCACATGGGGCCAAATATCCAATTGGGTGGATTAAACGAAGGTTTATTTAAACCGGCATACCAAGTCGGAATTTCAGCAATAGTAAATATGCCGCCTAAAGATCCAAGGCCAACTGTTGAAATAATAGATATGATGAGTTTTTGCGTATTAGTTATTTGCATGTCTTTTATTTTGATAACTGATTAGCCAAGCAATTACTTCATTGTAACTGTCTATACCCGCCACTTGTTGATTCATTTTTAGAAATTGGTCGTATAAATTATTACTAATTGGGCTGATATTATTTCGTCGATTATAAAAAAAATCACGAATATCTTTTCGATCTTTTTTTACCAAGGAATCCATTCGGTTTCGATTGTTTTTGACTACTTGTTCAAATGCAACATAGTTCTCCTTTGCATACAAAAGATATTGTTCGTTAAACGAATAGTTTAGTAAATCAAGGTACATCGAATATTGTAAATATGGATTGGAGCTTGATTTGGCCGCCAAGAACCCAACAAAACTGGCTTCACTTTCACTCGCATAGCCTAATTGATGCCCAATTTCATGGCAAATAATATAGGGATTTAAAATTCCTGGTAGGTCATTCCTTAAATGGGCTTCTCCTGTAAATGGATTGTAATACCCAGAAAATCCAATATAATCTGCAATAGGTTCAAACATGCTGAATTTTACCGACTGAATGGTGGTGGTTAAGAAAGGAAATTGTTTGGAAGCTTGATTATACGCTATTTGGGCATCTTTCATTAATGTCGCTTTTGAAAAAATTGGCAAGTGGTCTGGACCAATTTTTTTTCTATAATAATTAGCTGAATCAATTAATTGATTCGTTAAAGTGGTTATTTCCGATTGATTATATGCGGTGGGATTTAAGCCTAACTGTACGGCAATCCCTCCTTTTTTATAATTGAATCCCCAAAAAACTTGAAACAATATATATCCCGTTAATCCCAGTTGAACCAATCGATGCATTCCTGACCAAAAAAGGGTTATCCTTTGTTGGGATAATAAAAAACGACTTGCCCATTTTAAAAATAGGACTAATAAATAAATAATAAGGCAAGCATATAGCAGGTCACCCAGGCTAAAAGGAAAAAAACTGGACCCCTTTTTTAAAAAGTTAGACCAAAGTGGATAAAATTTTGCAACATACCAGTTTTCCACAAACCAAGAAGATTGTCCAGCTAAATAAGCTAAAATGCCTCCAAGAAGCAGTAAAAAGGTCTTTTTTATCTTTTTTTCATCTACTATAAGCTGCATATTTGCCTCATTCTAGGTTAAAGTTAGGATGGGGACTTCACTTAAACGGCTTATTTTTAGTTTACTTTGGCAAATTGGGCTGTTTTTTCTACCTTTGCAAACCCTTAAAACGTGGATATGAATCATCGGCGCGAATATGAGATCGCTTTTGTGGGTTTGAAGCCGGGTGTTCATGTATACGAATACAAGGTGGACGATAAGTTCTTTATTCCTTATGGCGAACAAGATTTCAGTAATTGTGATGCTACTGTAAAATTGTTACTAGACAAAAAATCGGGTTTCATGCAATTGAAATTTGATATTGATGGTAGCATACAAACAGGTTGCGATCGTTGCGGAAATACGCTTCCTCTTCAATTATGGGACGAGTTCAACATCATAGTAAAAATGGTAGATGAACCCGATACATTAAATGAACAGGAAGAAGATCCAGATGTCTATTATATTAGTAGAAACGAAAGTCATCTACAAGTAGCCAATTGGATTTACGAGTTTGTCAACTTGAGCATTCCTTTGCAAAAAACCTGTTCTCCCGAAGAGATGGGCGGCCCAAAATGCAACAAAGAAGTGTTAGAGAAATTAAGGAAAATGGAAGAAGAAGCAACTAAAGACAGTACCCCAACCGTATGGAAGGGATTAGAAAAGTTTAAAGATTTAGAATAAAAATTTTGTTACCATAAATTTTGAGCAATGCCAAATCCAAAACGCAGACATTCACAGCAGAGAAGTGCTAAAAGAAGAACGCACTATGTAGCACAAGAAGTTACTTTGAGCAAAGACTCCACAACAGGAGAAATACATGTACGCCATCGTGCACATGTTAGCGAAGGTAAATTGTTCTATAAAGGAAAGTTAGTTGCTGAAAAAGCACCATTGAAAGCGTAACCTTTACAGATCAGTTATACCCTTAGCTTGCTGCAATGAATATAGGACTAGACATGATGGGAGGAGATTTTGCACCGTTAGAAGCGGTGAAAGGAATACTTCTGTACCTGTCTAACAATAATAGCGCAGTAAACTTAGTTTGCATAGGTGATGAATCTTTAGTACAACCCTTAGTAAAGGAGTATGAAGTTTCATCACCTAATTTGCATTTTATACATGCTCCAGAAACCATTGGTTATCATGAGCACCCTACCAAAGCATTAAAAGAAAAACAACAGTCTTCCATTGCTATTGGATTTCATTTGCTATCAACAGGAAAAATTGATGCATTCATTAGTGCAGGTAATACAGGTGCCATGTTAGTAGGTGCAATGTTTAGCATTAAAGCCATTGAAGGAGTTAGCAGGCCTACTATAGCAACCGTAATTCCAAAATTGAACGGATCTACAGGCGTTTTATTAGATGTGGGTCTTAATGCAGATTGCAAACCTGAACTATTAAATCAATTTGCCATTCTTGGCAGTTTATACGCTGAGCATATTCTTGGCATTACACAACCAACAATTGGATTAGTGAATGTGGGTGAAGAAGAAGGAAAGGGCAATTTGCTGGCACAAGCCACTTATCCCCTTTTAAAAGAAAACAAACAAATCAATTTCATAGGCAATATTGAAGGAAGAGATTTCTTTAATGATAAAGCCAAAGTAATGGTTTGCGATGGATTCACTGGTAATATTGTTTTAAAAATGGCTGAATCTTTTTACGATTTAGCAAAAGAAAGAGGGCTAGACAGTGACCCTTATTTAAGTCGATTCCATTATGAAAATTATGGAGGCACCCCAGTATTAGGGGTTGCAAAACCAGTAATTATAGGACATGGAATTAGTTCTGCCAAAGCTTTTTCAAATATGATTTCCTTGGCAGAAAAAATGATCGCCAGCAATATTTGCACAAAGATGGCCGATTCTTTTCAGGCATCTTCATAGACCAGTTTTACTCTTCTCTTAATAACTCAAATATCATGTTCCGCAAGATTTGTCTTTTTTTATTAAAATTGAGCGGTTGGAAATTAGATCCCAATTTACCCAAAGACATACATAAATGTATTGTAATTGCAGCGCCTCACACCAGCAATTGGGATTTTTGGTACATGATTCTATCTTTTGGAGTATATGGATTAAAAATACGCTTCACTGTAAAAAAAGAGTGGATGCGATTCCCATTTAGTTTAATAATGAAACCATTAGGAGGAATTGCCATTGATAGAACTCCAAGAAAAGACGGGAATAGGCCCAGTTTTGTAGAAGCAATGACCCAATTATTTACTGATCAACAAGAATTGATTATTGTCATCACACCTGAAGGCACTAGAAGTAAAAGAACCGAATGGAAAACAGGTTTTTTTCATGTGGCAACCAATGCAAATGTTCCGATTTTATTAGGCTATGTAGATTATGGTAAAAAAATAGCAGGGATTGGGAAAACAGTTGTTCCAACTACTTATGCAGCAACCATGAAAGAAATCATGGACTTCTACAGTAGCATTACACCAAAACATCCACACTTATTTTCTGTAGACACGAACTATTAGGTCAAAACAATACCTTTGTACAAACAAGCGTTCGTTTTTATGTGGAAGAAAAATGTCTTAGAAACAATTGGGAACACTCCTCTCATACAATTAAATAAAGTATCTAAAGGTATTCCAGGTACCATCTTGGCCAAAGTAGATTACTTTAATCCTGGTAATTCCATTAAAGATCGAATGGCATTAAAAATGGTAGAAGTTGCTGAACAAGAAGGCAAACTAAAACCAGGTGGTACCATTATTGAAGGAACCAGTGGCAATACTGGCATGGGCTTGGCTTTAGCTGCCTGTGTAAAAGGATACAAATGCATTTTTGTTACAACCGATAAACAATCAAAAGAAAAAGCGGATATTTTAAAAGCAGTAGGCGCAGAAGTAATTGTTTGCCCAACGAATGTTTTACCTGAAGATCCACGCAGTTACTACAGTGTAGCAAAACGTTTAGGTAAAGAAATTCCCAATTCAATGTACATGAATCAATATGATAACTTGGCCAATCGCCAAGCGCATTATGAAAGTACAGGCCCAGAAATTTGGGAACAAACGGAGGGTAAAATCACTCACTTGGTTTGCACTGCTGGCACTGGTGGCACTATTACAGGTACTGCTATGTATCTAAAGGAAAAAAATCCCAATATTCAAATATGGGCAATAGATGTATATGGTTCTCTTTTAACCAACTATTTCAAAACGGGTGAGATAGACATGAAATTTGTTCATCCATATATCAGTGAAGGTTTTGGAGAAGATTTTCTTCCACAGAACTATGATATGAGTGTGATTGATCATTTTGAGCAAGTGACAGATAAAGATGGAGCAGTAATGGCGCGTAAAATAGCCAAAGAAGAAGGCTTATTCTGTGGATATAGCGCAGGATCATGTTTACAAGGCTTAATTCAATTAAAAGATAAATTACCTAGCGACGCAGTAGTCGTTTGTATTTTTCATGATCATGGTAGTAGGTATGTGGGGAAAATTTATAATGATCAATGGATGATGGAAAGGGGTTTCTTAGACGTTAAAACTTTTAAGGACATTGTAAATGGAAGACATGCCAAGCGATTGGTATCAATTGCTCCTGAGAATACTGTTGCTGAAACAGTTGAATTGATGAAGAAATATGATATTGAACATATACCAGTCATGCAAGATGGGCTGCCTATTGGTTCGGTTAGTGAAAATGGCTTATTTCAAAAAGTTTTCAGCAATCCTGAAATTAAAAATGCATTGGTAAATAGTGTCATTGAAACCGCTTACCCGCTTGTTGATTTTGACACGCCTGTAGAAAGGCTTGGAAGTTTAATTACCAAAGAAATGGGAGCTGTTCTAGCCAAAGATGAAAAGGGTGACTACCATATTGTTACCAAATACGATGTTATACAAAGCCTTGCTAAATAGCTTATCATGATATCGATGCGACATGTGGTTTTTATGAATGTTGCAGAAGAGTTGAGTTTTTCAAAAGCCAGTCAGCTTTTATTTATTTCTCAACCCGCCATCAGCAAGCATATCCAATTGCTAGAAGAGCAATACCAAACTAAATTGTTTGAAAGAAAGGGTTTGCATATTGAACTAACTGCTGCAGGCAAACTATTGTATGATAGATTGCTTTTGGTAAAAGATATAGAACATAAAACGGAATTTGATATTTCTGTTTTACAAGATGCTATTCAAGCAAAAGGCAATTTAAAGTTGGGTGCAAGCACAACAGTAGCATTGTACATTTTACCCAAAGTATTATCCTCTTTTCACCAACAATACCAGCAAATTGAGATTAGCGTTTTAAATAGAAATTCTGAATCTGTAAAAGAGGCTTTATTAGTTAAGCAAATCAACTTAGGCATTATTGAAGAAAACAGTAAAGTCAATCAAATTCAATACACGCCTTTTATTACCGATAAAGTGGTAGCGGTTTGCAGCAGCAAAAGCAAACTCTTGAAGAAAAAAAATTATACAATACAAGATTTACCAAACTTGCCAATTGCCCTAAGAGAAGTAGGAAGTGGAACTTTAGCCGTGTTAAAAAGAGCGCTTACCAAGCATAAAATCAATTTTTCGCAACTTAATGTGAAAGTACGATTGGGAGGAACTGAAGCACTTAAAAATTTTCTATTAGAATCTGATTCCTTAGGGTTTCTTCCAAAAATATCCATTGCAAAAGAATTAAAAGCAGGAGAATTAAAAGAGGTATTCATTGATGGTCTTGCATTGCAGCGACAATTCTTTTTTATTGAACGCAAAGGAGAAACCAGTGATTTAAATAAAGGATTTATTAAAATGGCTAAATCTATCTATAACTTGTAGTTATTGACTATAACTATATAATCATTTGATGTTATTGACTGCTGGATAAATTTGCATTATGAAAAACCAGCAGTTGAACACAAGATCTTTAATTACACATCTTGTTTGTAGCAAATGTAATGCAACGTGTAGCCATCAAATTGTTCAAACCTTTTCTAGTTGTTGCAATGTTCCTTTATCGGCAGTATACCATCTAAAGAATCAAACAATTGATTCAATTCATACTACCGAATATACCATGTGGCGATACCAATTTGTATTACCCGTAATAGACCCTGCCAATATTGTATCCTTAAATGAAGGCTTCACTCCTATTAGCCAATTAAAAAAACTTGCTGATCAATTAAGTATTGATACGTTGTACTTAAAAGACGAAGCAGTTAATCCTACAGGTTCCTTTAAGGCAAGAGGGTTGAGCATGGGCGTATCTAAAGCAAAAGAATTAGGGATTAAGCAAATGGTCATTCCAACAGCAGGTAATGCCGGAGGAGCCATGAGCGCCTATTGCGCAAAAGCTGGAATAGAAGCAACCGTAATCATGCCCAAACATACTGCTGATACTTTAAAAGAAGAGTGCAGATTATATGGTGCCAATCTTATTCAAATAGACGGATTAATTGATGCTTGTGGTAAAAAAGCCAGGGAAATAGCGGCTTCAACTGGAGCATTTGATATGTCTACCATGAAAGAACCTTATCGATTAGAAGGGAAGAAAACATTGGGATATGAAATTGCAGAACAATTTAATTGGGATTTACCCGATATCATTATTTATCCTGCTGGGGGTGGCACCGGATTAATTGGTATTTGGAAAGCATTTAAAGAATTGATTGAAATGAAAGCCATCAAGGGGGCTTTACCCAAAATGGTTTTGGTTCAATCAGTTGAATGTAGTCCGATGGTTCATTTATTTAATGATGGTCAACTACCTGAACATTACGCTCCAAAATCTTCTGCTGCTCTAGGACTAGCGGTTCCCTATCCTTTTGCAACAGCAATGATGTTAGCAGTTTTAAAAGAAAGCAATGGTATCGCATTAACGATTACTGAAAAGGAAATGGAAGACGGGGTTGAAGAAATTGCTAAAGTGGAGGGATTGTTATTAAGTCCTGAAGGATCCGCAACATATATAGCTGCAGAAAAATTGTTAAAAACTGGATGGGCTAAACCGTCTGAACGAATACTATTAGTTAATACTGGCTCATGGTATAAGTATCGCTAATTTATAGACTTGGGGAAATTGGTTAAATAAACCAAAGTGTAACTTTAAATACTATAAACCGATAAACAAAGATGAAAAACAAAGTATGAAGAATGGTGAAAGCCAAACTTTTCAAAATTGTTTTAATTGTTGATTCATTAAACATAGTTTTAAACGCAACACTGTTATAGGTAAAAAAAGTAATAAAGCTGATCAATGCAAAAAATTCATCTGAAATAACGTCTTCATCAATGCGAAATATTGTTCCAATTAAAAGCATTAATAAAGGGAATAGAATGAAAATCAACAAGATGAATATGGTATTGATTTCAGTAGCCAATATAACATGATCAAAAAGCCATTTATGTTGTTTATAATAAAGTAAGGATAAAAAAACAGTTGACGATAAAATAAATACAAACAACAATACTTTAGACAAACTTTTCGACTTTTGTCCATACTCAACCATTAAATCAGTTTCCGTTATTGAAGCATTAGCCATTTTTTTTACAATGGCAGCTTTTGCCATTGAGCCATAAACATTATTATCTTTAAAATAACGGTACTCCTGATTCAGACCTGAATACATGGGATTCAACAAATAAATAATCACTACCATAAAAAACAAGGATATTGGCTTGTAATATTTTTTTCGAATACCTGCACAATATTCTACGGCTAATTTACCTGGATAGAATAAAATGGTTTTAATGCTAGTAAAAAAACTCCCTTCAAAATGAGTGAGAAAATGTAATGCTTCTTCAAAAATATGGGCTAAAGATCTATCCTTATCTGTATATTTTTTTTGGCCACAAAATGAGCAAAAATTTCCTTCAAAATGTTTGCTGCAGTTTTTACAAAGTTCCATTCATTTACAATTAATATTTTAAGGGAAGAACAATTCTTATACACTCAAATTAATTAACTATTTAATGTAAACATCGAATTGAACTGTTTAATTTATATTGTAATGGAAAATATAGCAGAATGCTTCATGATCAAATAAGAATAATTTCATTGGTGCCCAGTATAACCGAGCTATTATATACTCTGGATTTAGCTGATCAAGTAGTAGGAATTACTAAGTTTTGTGTACACCCGAATGAATGGTTTAAAACCAAAACTAGAATTGGCGGCACCAAAAATATTCATATTGAAAAAATCAGGTCTTTAGCTCCTACCCTTGTAATTGCCAATAAAGAAGAAAATGTACAAGAGCAGGTTGAGTCTTTGGAAACTTTTACAAAAGTTCATTTGACAGATGTTTCTAATTTAGAGGATGCTTTAAAAATGATTCAAGATATTGGCACAATTACCCATTCTCAAGCTAAAGCAACTGAAATTATTGCTGCCATCCATGAAGGGTTCGCCGAATTAATTGGACTTCCCATTCAACAGCGGCTTCAATCCATCCCTTGCGCTTATCTTATTTGGCAAGACCCCTATATGACCATTGGTGGCGATACTTATATAAATGATTTACTTACTAAGATTGGATTTTCAAATGTCTTTGATAAGTCGTTAAGATATCCGTCTATCAGCTTATCCGATATAGAACAGTCAAATTGTAAAGTCATTTTTTTATCGAGCGAACCCTACCCTTTCAAACAAATACATATTGATGTTTTGCAAAAATATTTTCCCAATAAATTAATCCTTTTGGTGGATGGAGAAATGTTCAGTTGGTATGGCAGTAGACTATTAGTAGCAGCTGGTTATTTTAAATCCTTGACTAAAACGGTATTAAGTGAGCTATAATTGGCTATGGATTTTTGTAGGGTTTTTAGTATCTTAGCCATATGAAAAAATACAGCTCAGGCGTTTTGTTTGGAGACGAATTAGAAGCATTATACAATGATGCTAAAGACAACCAATTTGCTCTTCCTGCCGTAAATACCATTGGCACCAACACCATTAATGCAACTTTAGAAACCGCCGCTAAAGTAAACTCTCCAGTAATCATTCAATTTTCTAATGGAGGGGCTCAGTTTGTAGCTGGGAAAGGAATGCCCAATGATGCCCTTCAAGGAAATATTGCTGGCGGGGTTTCTGGTGCCTTACATATTCATAATGTAGCTAAATATTACGGAGTGCCTGTAGTATTGCATACTGACCACGCAGCTAAAAAATGGCTGCCATGGGTAAGCGGCTTAATTGATGCTGGTGAACAATACTTTAAAGAAAAAGGACGTCCTTTATTTAGTTCCCATATGTTGGATCTATCCGAAGAACCATTAGAAGAGAATATTGCTACTTCAGTTGAATTTTACAAGCGCATGGCTCCGTTGGGTATGAGCATTGAAATTGAATTGGGGGTAACAGGTGGGGAAGAAGATGGTGTAGACAACAGCGATGTAGAAAACGATAAATTGTATACCCAACCTCAACACGTTGCGTATTCTTATACTGAACTCAGCAAAGTGGGCAACATGTTTACTGTAGCTGCAGCTTTTGGTAATGTGCACGGCGTTTATAAGCCCGGAAATGTTGAATTGAGACCAGAAATTTTGAAAAATAGCCAAGATTTTATTCAGGCTGAATTGAAAACAGGTCCAAAACCAGTTTATTTTGTATTCCATGGTGGAAGTGGTTCTCCACAGCATCAAATTAGAGAAGCCATAGGATACGGTGCAATCAAAATGAATATTGATACAGATTTACAGTGGGCTTTCTGGGAAGGAATCAAAGACTTTTACCAAAAGAATGAAGCGTATTTACAAGGACAATTAGGCAACCCCGAGGGTGCCGATAAACCCAATAAGAAATTTTATGACCCTAGGGTTTGGCTAAGAAAAGCCGAAGAAAGCTTCTCTAAAAGATTAGAAATAGCTTTTGAAGACCTTAATTGCATTAATAGGAACGCTTAAAATTTACTGTTGAGCCAAATTGAACTCCAAATGGTGATTAAACACTGTTTGGAGTTTATATTTTGACCCAATTATTTGATAATTGATTATCTTTCCGCCCCAATTTGATTGCACGAATTATGAAAAAAGAGCGTGAAGAAGATATAGAACAGAATTTAACAGGTAGCGAAGAAACAACTCAGCCTACCGAGCCTACAAAGTCAAGATGGTTCACCCGCAAGAGTAGAAATATACAAACATCTACAGCGGATAAAAAAGAAACTCCTGAAGGGCTTTGGAATAAATGTCCTGAGTGTAACTATATATGCACTACCAACGAATTAAAAGAAAACCTTTTTGTTTGTCTAAAATGCAATCACCACCATCGTATTGGAAGTGAAGAGTATTTCGACATCATATTTGACAATAAAGAATACACTGTTCTTTATGATGAAATTATCAGCAAAGATTTCTTAGGATTTACCGACTTGAAACCATACCAAAAAAGGTTGGATGATATTCATTCTAAAACCAATTTAAAAGATTCCATGCGGGTTGCTGTTGGAAAAGCCAATGGAGAAGGTTTGGTAATCGCTTGTATGGATTTCGAGTTTATTGGTGGTTCATTAGGAAGTGTGATGGGTGAAAAATTTAGTAGAGCTGTAGACTATTGTATTAAGCACAAACTCCCCTACTTGGTAATCAGTAAAAGTGGTGGTGCTCGTATGATGGAAAGTGCATTTAGTTTAATGCAATTGGCTAAAACAAGCGGTAAACTATCTCAATTAAGTGATGCCAAATTACCATATATCTCCATGCTTACAGACCCTACTTTTGGGGGTATATCTGCCAGCTTTGGTATGTTAGGAGACTTAAACATTGCTGAACCTGGCGCATTAATTGGATTTGCCGGACCAAGGGTTATTAAAGAAACCATCAAGAAAGATCTTCCAGAAGGTTTCCAACGCAGTGAATTTTTATTAGAACATGGATTCCTAGACTTTATTGTTGATCGGAAAAACCTGAAAGACAAACTGGCTCAGCTGGTTCATTTATTTCGAAGCTAATGATGAACAATAGACAGGCTTATTTTAACTACCATATAGAAGATAAATATGTGGCTGGTATTGTTTTACTGGGGACAGAGGTAAAGTCTATCCGGGAGGGCAAACTCAGTTTTAATGACGCATTTTGTTTATTTGATGATGGTGAATTATGGGTTAGGGGATTATATATTGCCGAGTATTCACATGGTACCGCTAATAACCATATAGCAGTTCATGATCGAAAATTATTATTAAATAAAAGAGAACTTAAAAAGCTGCAACTGAAGCTAAAAGACAAAGGTTACACTGTCATTCCACTCAAAGTATTTTTTTCTGATAAAGGATTTGTAAAAGTGGAAATTGGATTGGCAAGAGGTAAAAAATTACACGACAAAAGAGAGACCATTAAGAATAGAGATTTAGATAAAGAAATGAAACGCTTTTTAGGATAATGACTGAATTTTTATCTGCTGATTATTGGAATGAACGTTATTTAAACAACGCTTCGCAATGGGATTTGGGTGCGGTTTCTCCCCCCTTGAAAAAATATATTGATCAAAAATTAAATAAGGATTTAGCTATTTTAATTCCTGGAGCAGGAAATAGTTATGAAGCCATTTATTTAATGGAACAGGGGTTTACCAATATTACAGTCATTGATATTGCACCAACAGTTATTCAACTGCTTAAAGAAAAATATCCTCATCAAAAAAGCATTCAATTTATTGAGACCGATTTTTTTGATTGGGAAGGACAATACGATTTAATATTGGAACAGACTTTTTTTTGTGCCCTCGACCCATTACTAAGGGGCAATTATGTACACCATATGGCCAGCTTATTAAAGCCAAAAGGCAAACTAGTAGGTCTCTTATTTAATAAAGCATTTGAGGGTGGGCCTCCATTTGGTGGAGACCTTCAGTCTTATCAAGATTTATTTCTACCCAATTTTAAATTTGAAACCATTGAACCATGCCATAATTCAATAGCTCCAAGGGCAAATGCTGAATTATTTTTTATTGCAGTTCGAAAGATTTAAACCGCAGGCTCTTGTTGACTCAAACAATGGAAACTTCCTAATCCCCAAATAATATCTGTTGAATCAATACCAACTACTTCCCTATTGGTAAAACAAGATTGAATGATACTCAAAGCCTTATCATCTTTATTGCAATTAAAAGTGGGAACAATCACATGTTGATTACTAATATAAAAATTGGCATAAGATGCAGGAAGTCGTTGATCTTCAAATACAACTGCATCAGGCATTGGAAGCTCAATAATATTTAATTGCTTACCAGATAACAATCTCATTCTTTTCAATTCTTGCAAATTGGTTTGCAAGAAAGAATAGTTTTCATCTTTTTTATTCTCTTCAACTACTGTAAGCACAGTGTCTTCATTCACAAAGCGAACTGTATCATCAATATGTCCATCGGTATCGTCTCCAACAATCCCTTCAGATACCCATAGAATTTGTTTTACTCCATAATAGTTCTCTAAATAAGCTTCTATTTCTTCTAATGAAAGATGTGGATTTCGATTCGGATTTAACAAACAACAAGTAGAAGTAAGCAGTGTACCGGCGCCATTAAATTCTACTGATCCACCTTCCATTACAATACCTGGATGATATACTGGAAGGTTAAAATGTTTCCCAATTTTTGAAGGAATTACATCATCTAAATCAAAGGGAGGATACTTATTACCCCATGCATTGTAGTTCCAGTCTACTACTACCTTCTTATGTTCTGCCTGTTGATTGATTAAAAAAGCTGGTCCGTGATCCCTACACCATGCATCATTGGTTGGATGATAAAAAAATTCAACCGCTGCCATATTCACCCCTGCTTCGTTTAAATGATGTTTAGCAAAGTTTTCCATAGCTTCATTGGCTACATTAATTCGCACTTTTTCACTCATTGCTAAGTATTTCACAAACAAACTATAGTTTGGATAAATACTATCAATTTTACCAGGCCAACTGGCTTCCTTATGCGGCCAACTTAACCAAGTAGCTTCATGTTTGGCAAATTCGGCAGGAAACTCATATCCTAATATAGCGGGAACTTGGTCTAAAGAAATCATAACAATATTAATCTTCGTCAATAAATCTTTTGGTAATGGGCTGATAAGAATCAATTCTTCTATCTCTCAAAAATGGCCAATGTGTTCTATACTGATCTGTTTTTGCTAAATCCAATTCAATCACAGTGGTTTCCTCTGCATCATGTGATGCTTTATAAATAAGACTTCCAAATGGATTAGACACGAATGATCCACCCCAAAACTTCATGGCTCCATTTTGCTCTAAGCCAACCCTATTTACACTAACTACATGCACTCCATTGGCAACTGCGTGGCTTCTCTGAATGGTTTGCCAAGCATTGTATTGTTCATTATTGGTTGCTTCATCTTGCGAAGTAGCCCAACCAATAGCAGTAGGATAAAATAAAATTTCAGCACCCATTAAAGAAGTAATTCTAGCTGCTTCAGGATACCATTGATCCCAACAAATTAAAACCCCCAATGTGGCAAATTTTGTTTTGAAAACTTTATATCCAAGATCACCCGGAGTAAAATAAAATTTTTCATAATAAGCTGGATCGTCTGGAATATGCATTTTGCGATATTTCCCAAGATAACTTCCATCTGCATCTATTACTGCAGTGGTATTATGGTATAAACCCTGTGTACGTTTTTCAAATAAAGAAGCAATTATGACTACATTTAATTCAGCTGCCAATTTTCCTAAAGTATCTGTTGTAGCACCAGGAATGGCTTCAGCTAATTTAAAGTTTTCGTAATCTTCTACATCACAAAAATAGAGTGAAGTAAATAGCTCTTGTAAGCAAACTATTTGAGCCCCTTTTGATGCGGCGTCTTTGATCCCCTGAATGGCTTTAGCCAAATTGTCTTGTTGAACACCAGTGCAAGACATTTGCACCATTCCTACTTTTACAGTTGACATATTAGGTAGTTATCTGAATTAAATGGTCTAAATTATTTACCCCAATTGTTTTTTCTGTTAAATAACCTTCTGCATACAATACCCCAATTCTTTTACCCATCATCAAATCTCTTCCTTTAACCGTTTCTAAAAATTGAGGGGAAGATATATAGGTATTGGGCTCATTTAAATCGGTATTGTAAAACTGCGTTGTATATGCTCGAATTGATTCCATTTTAGTTTCATAAAATGGGGTAATGTCTACAACGAAATGGGGCGTTAATACTCGATCTTGTATATAATGAAAAACATTGGTTGGTCTAAAAGCCTCCTGTGGATTACCCTTTTCATCTTGGGTTTCAATTTTTCTTAATCCTGCTAGAAAAGCCGCATCTGCAACTAATTTTGCGCTTCTGCCATGATCTGGATGTCTGTCTTCAATTGCATTCGCTAAAATAATGCTCGGCTTAAATTTTCGAATTACTTGTACGATTTTGAGCAAATTCTCTTGAGAGTGTTCAAAAAAACCATCGGCCATTCGTAAATTCTCGCGATGATGTACACCCAATATTTTGGCCGCATTCGCAGCTTCAATATCGCGTATATCGGCAGATCCTCTTGTGCCTAATTCTCCCCGAGTTAAATCTACTATGCCTACTTTTTTGCCTTGAGCAATAGAAACCAGAATGGTACCTGAACAACTTAGTTCTACATCATCCGGATGAACCCCAAAAGCCAGAATATCTAGTTGCATACAATTAAATTATGATAAAGGTAATCAATGATATTGCATAAAAAATCCTGCACCGTTTTTGGAGCAGGATTTAATTATATGAAAGAAAGTACTAGTCTTTCTTAGCGTAACGTTTTTTGAATTTATCAATTCTTCCTGCAGTGTCAACCAATACATTCTTACCAGTGTAAAAAGGGTGAGAAGTGTTAGAAATCTCCAATTTAATTACTGGATATTCATTACCATCTTCATAAACAATGGTTTCTTTGGTAGCTGCTGTAGACTTACTCAAGAAAGATGTACCGTTACTCATGTCTTTGAAAACAACAAAACGGTAATTTTCTGGATGGATACCTTTTTTCATACTATTTGGTTTAGGTGGTACGGATTTGGCCGTACGATTATGTAAAATTTGGATTGCAAATGTACGACAATTATCGTTTTTAACCAAAAAAGCGGCTAAATATTCGGTTTTAGCTCTTCATATTTACAAATTGTAAAGGGACACCAAAATCCCCTGTCTTGCATTTTGCAATCACATCCTGTAAATCATCTAATTTTTTACCCGTTACCCTTATGATATCGTCCATAATAGCTGCCTGTACTTTTGCGCCACTGTCTTTAATCATTTTGACGATTTTTTTGGCATCTTCTTGGCGTAATCCGTTTTTAACCGATACTTCTTTTTTGATGGTTTTACCACTTGGGTAAGCGTCTTTTGAAAAGTCGAAAGCGTTTCCGTCTATGCCTTGTTTCATTGATCTACTAATTAAAATATCGATCAATTGCTTCATTTGCATTTCGGTATTCACCTCTAGCGCAATAATAAAGTCCTTTTTATTCAAGTCTACTTTAACATCTGTATCTCTAAAATCGTATCGAGTTGCAACTTCTTTTTTAACTGTATTGATGGCATTGTCTAATACCTGAATATCTACAGCGCTGGCAATATCAAAAGATGGCATAATTATATTTTTTACGAAGGTACAAAAAAAAGGCCCTGGTAGAAACCAAGGCCGGATATACGACATGAGAGAAAATACTTATTTACCTGAATCAACTCCTACTCTGCTTTGCTCATCGTCTGCACCACCTCTTTTTCTAGGACCCGCAGCTGCTTTCCCTTTACTGAATCGATAGGTGAAACTGATATTGGCAATTCGGTTATCATTAAATTGTCTGAAGTTGGCATCTACTGTTCCGTATTTGCTTTCCCCTTTTATCTTTTGAGACCAGAAGATATCTCTTACATTAATTCGAATGGTTCCTTTGTTCTTCATTACTTGTTTGCTCAACCCAATATTTACAATTCCAAAAGGTTTAATTCTAAAGACTCCCTCTAATCCCTCTGATCTATAAAATCCACTTAATTCTGCACTATACCCTTTATTTAATTTAAACTGTTGGCTAATATTTGCCATAAATGTGGTGGCAGAAATGCTTACCATTTCATTATTTATAGGTCCTGTTAATTGGTTATTGGCCACATTTAAATAGATATTGCCGCTCCACCATTTAGTGTATTGATTGAATGCATTGATGGATAAACCTATTTGTTGTTGTGTTGCAATGTTTTCCTGTTTAATAAAAGTTTCATTCTTAGCATCGTCTTGCATGATCACTTGCTGAATCATATCCGTTGTTTTGGTATAATTCAATGTTGTTGTTAAGAAGCTTTTATAGGTATGGCTCAACTCAATATTGTGTGCGAACTGTGGTTTTAAATATGGATTCCCTTGCTCGTAAGTATATCGATCTAAAAATTCAACAAAGGGATTAAGGCTTTGATAATCAGGTCTTCTAATTCGTTTACCATAATTTATTACAAAGTTATTTTTTTCATTCGCTGCGTATTGAATATATGCAGTTGGGAATACTTGAATGTAATTTCTTTTAAACTGAACATTGGTGGTACGTTGATCGCCATTTGCAATTGTTTGCTCTGCCCTCAACCCCAATTGCATATTTAGTTTTGTGCTTAAAGGCCTGCTATAATTGATATAGGCCGCATTAATATTTTCTTTGTACACAAAATGATTGCTTCTATTGTAATCACGCATCATTACACCATTCAATAAAGTATCATAAATGGCATTGGCATCGGTGGTGACGAAACTTGTTTTTAAACCAGCTTCTAATTTTGCCTTATTTTTTAAAGGGTGTACGTAGTCGATTTTTGCGGTATAGATATCAATAATCTGAGGAAGTTTTCCTATTAAACTATCTGTTTTAGCAACGGTTTGACCAATATTATTTTGATATGCATTGTTTAAAAACAGGTTAGTATTACCATCATAAGTTAAATAATCAGCATCAAAAGTTAGTTCACGACCTGTTGAATCTAATACATGTCTAAGATTAAAATTGAGACTCGAATTTTTCCAAGAATCTATATTTCCATTGTATGCAATGGTTTTATTAATCAAGTTGTGCTGTGAATTAAAGATATTTATATCACCAATTGAATTGCCATTTCCTTTATTATTGAATCCGTTATAAACCAATCCCAGTGTGGTTTTACTCGTTGCATAAAAGTCTAAGCCAATTTTACCATTGTAAGAATGATTGTAAGTAGACCGGTCTGTAATTTGCTCAAAATAAGAGACGATTTGTTTGGAGCCTCCGTCAATAAATCTTCTATCGATGGCAATATTTTGAAAACCTATGCGCTCGTTTCTTCCAATATTTCCAAATACATTGAATTTATTTTTCCGATAATTTAACTGAATAGTTTGATTGTTTCTACTGTATACTCCTTGACCATAGCCAGCTGTTACAGAACCATTGAATCCTACTACTTTAGATTTTTTTGTTTTAATATTGATTACTCCTGCATTACCTGCGGCATCATAACGAGCTGGAGGATTGGTCATAATTTCAATTTGATCTAACTGTGCTCCTTGTGTGTTTTTTAATAAGTTAACCAAATCTGGTCCAGATAAATAGGTAGGTCTTCCATCCATATAAACTACAACGCCTTCCTTGCCTTTTAAACTGATATTACCGTCTTTGTCAACAGAAATACCCGGTGATTTTTCTAATATTTCCATGGCGTTTGCTCCACCATTGGTTGGAGAAGCATCTACATTTACGATGGTCCGATCTGCTTTTTGTTCAATCATTGGCTTTTTAGAACTTACAGTCACTTCTGCTAAACCTTTTGACAAAGGAATTAATTGCCAATTGGGTAACTTTTCTTGAATAATGCCGTTCCACTGATAAGGTCCCATATAGGCTTTTTCAAATCCAACCATATTGGCAAATAACAAGTATTTTCCATTGGTAGAAAGCTGAATTGAATATGTACCTGTTTTATCGGTAAGTGCTGTTTTAACTTTAGATGAATCTTTTGCATTCAGTATACTGACCATTACAGATTCAAGGGGTTGTTGATTGGAAACAATTTTTCCGGTGATAATTGTTTCATTTTGTTGAGCGTTTACCCCTATGCTCAAAGCTGTTAAACTCAACAGCATGGTTTTTTTAAGTAGATTTTTCATTTGCACTAGTTTATAATTTAGTTCTTGGTTTTGATTATTACAAAACAAAACTAACTACTGTGCTTTACATAGTACATTGTTTTAGCATGGGCGGTTCAATTCAGTGCTAAATGGTTTTGAAACTATGACTAACGGAAATAAAACCTATGTCTAATGAGTAGATTTAAGTTTCTTGAAGTAAAAAAAGCTGGAAATGCCTAAAACAACCAGACCGGTAGAAATTAATTCAGCTTGAGTAGGATTAAATAAGATATTATATTCGGTATTCACCCTGATTTTTTCAATGAAAAATCTTTCCAATCCATTCAAAATCAAATAAATACTAAATAATTGACCTGGAACTTTTATTTTATTTCTGAAAAACCAAAGAATACCAAATAAAATAAAGCAAATAATTAATTCATATAGTGGAGTTGGATAAACTGGAATGGCTAATTGATTGCAAAATGGACCAGAACAACCGGGTATAGGTACCCCTTCGCCTAAAACATTGTGCGGGTAAGAATAAGACCACATAAAATCAGGTAACCAGGAATATGGATTGGGGGTTGGATTGGGGATGCCCCAATCTCCATCACCACTAATTTGACATCCAATTCTTCCAAATGCATAGGCAAACATCATTGTAGGTGCAAAAGCATCTAACATGGGGATTAAACTAATTTTATGCTTTTTGGCATACCAAATAATGGCAGCCCCCGCACAAATTAATCCTCCGTAAAAAGTAAGCCCACTAAATGCTATTAAAGATCCAATAGGATCTGCGGCAAACTCGTTCCAATTCTCTAAGTTGTGAAATATTTTTGCACCCAAAAATCCAAATAGAGCCGCATAAATAACGATATCTCCTACTCTATCCTGTGGCCAAATTCGAATAATTCTTTCCTCTGGTTTATCTAATTGAACTTTTTTCTTCTCCCACCATTTGAGTATGCCGAAAACCAATGCAACAAGCATACCTGTCAACAAATTTCCTTCCCCAGATAATATAAAGGATTGAGGGTCATCTAAAGCATTTTTGATGGTAAAAGCGCCTATAATTTTATATCCAAAAAGGAAGCCCAATAATCCATTGGTGATGAGCTCACTTAAGCTAGCTGGTTCTCCAATCTTAATTTTTTCTTCGGTATGTTCAAATAAACCTAATCCCTGCTTTCTTCTAAATTCTACTGTTAGTATCCACGCAGATAAGATAAAAGAAAGTGCTACAAAAAATCCAAAGCTATTCACCAACTTAAGACCATTAATTTCAATTCCAAAAAGATCTTTAAATGCGTAGTATAAATTGGGGTACATAAAATGTAATAATAATTGAGTGCAATGTTACTCAGAAAATGTCAAAAAAAGCAAGGCCTCACAAAAGTGAGGCCCATACTTACTAACCCATCTAAAAACAAGTTACAAAATTAATTACAATGCTCATTAAAAGCAGCAATTAAATGTTGTGCAATTGCTTGTGCTGGTATTCCTTCAATCTGGTGTCTTTCTACCATTGTAACCAATTCACCATCTTTAAACAAAGCGATGGCTGGTGAAGAAGGAGGATTTGGCAATAAGTGCTCGCGAATTTTATTTACTGCTTCAACATCAAATCCTGCGAAGCTAGTCATCAAACGATCTGGTCTTTTTCCTGCATTCTGAACTGCCATCAAAACGCCTGGTCTGCAAGCACCTGCTGCACAACCACAAACTGAATTAATGACTACTAAAGTAGTTCCTTCTTGCTTAAGCGTATTGTCTACTTCAGCAGCAGTTAGTAATTCTCCAAATCCTTCATCTGTTAATTCTGCCTTCATTGGCAGCACAATTTCTGCTGGATACATAATTCTAATTTAGTGTACAAAGTTACAACATTTGACCATATTCTCCAATCTTGATTAATAAAAATGCCATAATGGCGCTAATTTAAAAAACGGAAGTCATTATGGCTGAATAATATGGCTTTTGATTGTCATTACTACTTATTTTTTGGAATGGAATACCATTTGCACAAAACTTTAAAACAATTGATCAACCAATAAAATTTATTTTATGTCTATTTTAAAACAACACAACACGAACGTATTTGATGAATTATTCAATGCTTTTCCAAACAATTTTGGAAGCAGCATTCCAAGTGGTTATCCTACCGCTGCAGTAAACATTCATGAAACTACTGATGCTTTTCATTTAGAATTGAATGCACCTGGTAGAAGCAAAGAAGACTTCATTATTCAGGTAGACAAGGGATTGTTAACCATATCTTATGAAAAGAAAGAGGGCAGCGAAGAGAAATCATATAAAACAATTCGAAAAGAATTTACCTACAAAAGTTTTAAAAGAAGTTTCTCTATTGATGAACAGATCAATGCAGATGGCATCCAAGCAAGATATGAAAATGGGGTTTTGAAATTATTATTACCCAAAAAGGAAGAAGTTAAAAATGCCCCAAAGCAAATTGCAATTAATTAATAGGGCTAAAGTTTCAAGGAAATCATTGTAGGCTTGAATTGTAAAAGATACATTGTCTCTTGTAATGCATTGTCTAAAGAAAAATCCCGGTTATTTAAACAGCCGGGATTTTTATTGGATATCATTCAACTTCTCGAATATTACTGTTTATTTGGACAGGTAGAAATTCCAAACAATGTATATAGTGGACAAAAGCTTACCAAGCTTGTTAAAACAAATACCCCAGCCAACACGAGTAATACGATACCCAATGTTCCAGAAATAGTACCCGCATAATATAATCCTGCAACAACTGCAGCAATGATAATTCGTACTGTTTTGTCTACAGTACCCATATTCTTTTTCATATTAGTATGATTTGGTTCTCTTAAATATACTAAAAATGATATAAATGGACTGACCTTGTAATATTTTAGTTAGTACTACTACCAATAGATTATTAATGGGCAAAACAGAAAAAGATTTCATAGAACTGCTGAATCAAAATCAGAAAATCATACATAAAGTGTGTAATCTGTATATGAATTGGCAGGAAGACAAAGAAGATTTGTTTCAAGAAATCACCCTGCAAGCTTGGAAAGCTTTTAATCAATTTAGAGGAGATGCAAAATTTTCAACCTGGCTCTATCGAGTAGCACTGAATACAGCCATCACTTTTTTTAGAAAAGATAAGAAGAACGCATTTATTGCTACCGTCTCCGATATTCCTGAATTAGCGATACACTTGGAACGAGATTCAATTGAAGACAAAACCAAGGCGATGTATCAAGCCATAGCTGAATTATCTAAAATAGATAAAGCAATAGTAATGCTTTATTTAGAAGATTATAGCTATGCAGAAATAAGTGAAATAATAGGAATTACTGCCAATAATATAGCGGTAAAAATGAATCGGATTAAAGTTAAGCTTAGAGAAGCCACATTAAAAAACTTTGAAAGGATCTAAATCAATAACTATGGAATTAGATGATTTAAAAGGATTGATTAACCAGAAATTAATGGAAGGAAGTCCTAAGATGACCGAAGGGAACTTTACTGAATTATTAAAAGGGGAAGCGAGTTCTGTAATTAGTAAAATCAAAAAAAGTCTTTGGTTCGAAATTGCTTGTTGTGCATTAGTGGTACCATTATTTATTGGGATTGCTTTTTTTAGCTCTCATTCATCCATGAAAATTTACTTTGGTTTATTTGGTGTCATATTTATTCCATTTACATTGATCTTCTTTTATTTGCTTAGAAAAATAAATGAATTTGACCAATCAGTATTGCCAATAAAACAGAATCTTCATCAATTAATTAAAATGCTGGAAGATTTTACACACCGGTATTTTCAGTTCAATATGGCTTTATTGCCTATCTGTTTTTTGTTCGCCTTGTTTTTGGGATATAATGAAAAAGAACCGATTGCGGTTTTAGATAACTTGTACAGCAAATTAAAAGTCACAAAAAGTATTTATATCGGATTTATCATTGGGTACTGTATTGCAATGGTAGTAGGACTTATTTACTTAACGAAATGGTATATCAGAAAATTATATGGCAAATACATTGAACAGCTGAAACTATTATTAGCCGAATTAAAAGAAGATTAATTTAGTCTAGAACTATTGAGAACAACCTGTTTTTCTTCTTGTATCTATTATATATTGAATTCGCCATTTATCGTTATTCCTTACCAATTGGAAGGAGTTTACTCCACAATGACTAAAGTCTGCACGTCTATAAAATTGGTATGGAGTCCAAACGGTTGCTAGTGGACCATCTACTTTTACTACATCAAATACAATTCTTTCGTCTGCTAAACCCTTAGGCAAATTGGAAACTTGACGCACAAAAGCAGCAACAGAATCAGTTCGAACAATTAATTTTCCCTCTTTGTTGGTAGTTATTGTTTGCATGATGGCATTCTCTGTAAAACAATCTTGCAACATGGCACCATCTGCCTCCATCATTGCAAAAAACATTTTACGAACCGTTGCTTTTACTGAATCCTCTGCTGACTGAGCATGAGTATTCAATAAACATGTAAACATTAAAACGGATAAGAAATACAACTTTTTCATAAATGCTTTTTACTGATGATACCTATTATAGATAGCCTAAAATTTTCAACATGCTTTGAGCTGTTTGTTCCTTTGCATAAACCCAATCGATCAT
>JAGOGG010000090.1:0-2345 GCA_017996795.1 Sediminibacterium sp.
TTTTAAAGCCGTTCTATAAAATTACTCCCAAATCTGATCCTTTCCTTCCAGCCACAATTTCACAGACTCGGTTGTTACAGACTTTGGACGCTCCAATGGTGAGCCCAATGCCCTATCCCAACACAAGCTAGCCATTACACCCAATGCGCGGCTCACAGCAAATAAAACGGTATAGAATTCATACTCTACAAAACCATAGTGTACCAATAATGCACCACTATGTGCGTCTACATTCGGCCAAGGGTTTTTTATCTTACCCAATGATTGTAAAATAGGAGGAACTGTTTCGTAAATATTCCAAACAGTGTTCACCAATTTATCATCTGGCATATGCTTTTTACCAAACTCCATTTGTGCAGTAAACCTCGGATCGGTCTTACGCAATACAGCGTGTCCATATCCTGGTACTACTTTTCCTGAAGTAAGGGTATCTTGAACATATTGTGCTATTTGTTCTTTACTAGGACTATCAGTACCCAACTTTTCTTGCATTTCAAAAATCCACTTGATCACTTCTTGGTTGGCCAATCCATGCAAAGGACCCGCTAATCCATTCATTCCTGCGGCATAGCTTAAGAAAGGATCGCTTAATGCAGAACCAACTAAATGCGTAGTATGTGCTGAAACGTTTCCACCTTCGTGGTCAGCATGAATGGTCATATACAAACGCATCAACTCCTTAAAGCTTTCATCGTCGTATCCCATCATATGGGCAAAGTTTCCAGCCCAATCTAATAAACCATTCGGTTGAATATGCTCGTTGTTTTTATATTTTCTTCTATAGATATAAGCAGCAATTCTAGGCAAGCGTGCAATCAAATCCATTGCATCATCATAAGTAGCATTCCAATAGTCTTTCTTATTCATTCCTTTGGAATACTCTTTGGCAAAATTGCTCTCAGTTTGTAAAGCCATTACCCCAACTACAAACATGGTCATTGGATGCGTGCTTAGTGGCAATGCATCAATGGTTGCGAATACATGGTTGGGCACATGGCTTCTACGTTGCCATACACTGGTAATATGATTGGCTTCCTCATCAGAAGGCAACTCTCCTACCAACATTAAATGAAATAGTCCCTCTGGCAAAGGTTCTCCACCTTTAGGTGCCTTGGGTAATTTCTGCTGTAATTCAGGTATAGAATAACCGCGGAAACGGATTCCTTCCTGTGCATCCAGTAAACTGGTTTCAGTTACCAAACCGGTGATACCACGCATTCCCTGGTATATTTGGGCTAGGGTTACTTCACCTACTTTTTTATTTCCGTGTTCTTTAACGATTGATTTTATCTCGGCACTAGCTATATCAGCTTTTGCTTTAAACCTGTCTTTGATTATTCCCATGGCAATCTATTGTTAGATAATCTAATGTTTCAAAGGTAATTGAAGTTGCAACTACAACAAAATCAATGCCAGTCTTGTTGCAAAATTTCACAAATAATTATTTTGGTGCAGTTCTGTATAAATACACCACAACTATCAGGAATATCATATTGGGGATCCAGGCCGCCATTAATGGGGGTAAATTGCCCTTGGTAGAGAATATGGTGGAGAATCGGTCGGTGATGATGAATAATGCCGCCGTTACAAACCCTACGGCTAAATGGACCCCACTTCCTCCCCTCACTTTTCTTCCAGCAACAATGGCTCCAATCAAAGTCAACAAAATCACCGTTACACATGTAGCGTCACGCCTATATCGTTCTACTTTCAAACTATTCAAACCCTCCGATCCCCTTAATTCTTCTAATGCAATAAATCGGGTTAATTCTGGGGTAGTTAATTTGTCTTTAGTGTATTTATCTCGAGTTAAGTCGGATGGTTTAAAATTGAAATTCATTAACCGAGTGGTTTCCTGTAAAACCAACTCCTGCATGGGTTTTAACTTTCGATCTAGTAAAACATCCAATTTCCATTTTTTACTAGCAGTATCCCAAATAATAGATTCTGCTCTTAGGTTTTCGGTTACTTTATTATCTTTTACCGTATATAAGAAAACGGGGCCACCACGTTTAATTAATGTGTCATAATAATGAATACCCGCATAAGTGAATGAATCAATGCGCAAATAAATATGATTCGACTGACCCAATAAAGCGTTGTAACTATTATTTGCATCAATGTATTTTGCTTCGAAATTTCCCCTCAAAACATTGGCCTTTGGAACAATATATTGATTGGCAAACCATAATAAAGTAGCCATCAAAATTCCACCAACCCAATAAGGTCTTAACCACCTTGAATAACCTGTTCCACTTGCCAATATTGCAACTATTTCACTATTACCCGCCATTTTAGACGTGAAAAATATAACTGCAATAAAAACAAACAAAGGAAATAAGAGG
>JAGOGG010000090.1:2445-8472 GCA_017996795.1 Sediminibacterium sp.
CCAATAAGGTCTTAACCACCTTGAATAACCTGTTCCACTTGCCAATATTGCAACTATTTCACTATTACCCGCCATTTTAGACGTGAAAAATATAACTGCAATAAAAACAAACAAAGGAAATAAGAGGGCAATAATATGAGGAATAAAACCCGCGTAATAGTCGGTTATAATCCGCCTAAAACCCAACTGCGAACGCACAAAATCATCGGTCTTTTCACTTACATCTACTACAATAGCAATGACGGCAAAAAGAAAAATAGCAAAGAAGAAAGTAGTGAGGAATTTTTTGAGTATGTACCAATCAAGCTTCTTCATTAACTCAAAGATAGAAAAATACATCCATGAAAATGGATGTATCAATTTTAGGGCTTCAGAGGTAGCGGATTAGTAAGTACTGCTAATCTACCACTGAATTAGCATGGTTAAATAGAATTAGTATATAAGTGAATAAATATAAATTTTACTTGGGCTTATCCACATTCAATAGTTACGCTGCGCGGATGATAGCCGCCGCATTATAATCGAGTCTTCAAAATAGGGATCATCGTTTTTTTCCAACTGCTGAAAGTGTTGTCCAATATATGTTTGCGTGCTTCTCCCACTAACCACAAATAAAAACTAAGATTATGGATGCTGGCAATTTGTAATCCTAAAATTTCTTCAGCAACAAATAAATGTCTCAAATATGCTTTGGTATAATATTGACTTGTTTCAGAAGGTAAACCTGAATCAATTGGACTAAAGTCTTTGTACCATTTCTTATTCCTTATATTAATTACGCCCTGTGTAGTAAACAACATTCCGTTTCTACCATTGCGTGTGGGCATTACACAATCAAACATATCTATCCCTAAATCTATGCACTCCAATAAATTCCAAGGAGTACCCACTCCCATTAAATAACGGGGTTTATCTAAAGGCAGGTGTTCTGTACATAGCGCGGTAAATTCATACATCATTTCTTCGGGCTCTCCTACACTTAAGCCGCCGATGGCATTTCCAACAGCACCACGTGAAGCAATATATTCACAAGAAGCTTTACGCAAGTCTTTGTAGGTACTTCCCTGTACAATAGGAAATAAATTTTGCGTATACCCATATTTATCGGGCGTTTCAGCCAATCGAGCAATGCATCTGTTTAACCAACGATGAGTAAGCTCCATACTTTTTTTAGCGTACTCGTAAGTACTCGGATAAGGAGGGCATTCATCAAATGCCATAATAATATCGGCGCCAATGCTTCGTTGAATATCCATCACCGATTCAGGTGAAAATAAATGTTTGCTTCCATCAATATGAGACTGAAATACCGCCCCTTCTTCCTTAATTTTTCTGTTAGCTGCTAATGAAAAAACCTGGTATCCTCCACTATCGGTTAAGATGGGGCGGCCCCAACCATTGAAGCGATGTAATCCCCCAGCTGCTTCTAACACTTCTGTTCCCGGTCTTAAATATAAATGATAAGTATTGCCTAAAATAATTTGCGCCTGCACATCTAACTTCAATTGCTGTTGGGTTACGGCTTTTACCGACCCAACTGTACCCACTGGCATGAAGATGGGCGTTTGAATAGTTCCATGGTCTGTTTCAATCACACCTGCCCTTGCTGCGGATTGGTCTGCGGTATTTTTTAGTGTAAAACTTAGTTCGGCCATCCTGCAAAAGTAGTGGTCTTTGCCCTATTTTTGCGGCATGATCATACCCGCTATTGTCTGGACCATTTGTTTCGGACTTTTCTGTACTGTTATAGCCATACAAGTTTTTTATTACTTGTATTTCTTTAGAAGAATGGCTTATTATAAGGCAACCGAAAAAGAAACTTCTGTTGAACATCCTGTATCGGTAATTATATGTGCCCGAGACGAAGCCCATAATTTGGTAAAAAATTTACCAGGTGTGTTAGTGCAAGATTATTCCACAACCCACGAAGTTGTTTTGGTAAACGACAATTCTACCGACGAAAGCAAATATGTAATAGATGAATTCAGGCGTTCTTTTAAGAACCTGAATATGATAGAACTTACCCAAGAAGCGAAAATGATTAGTGGCAAAAAATTTCCATTGTCTATGGGGATTAAAAGCGCTAAGTATGAAATCGTTTTACTAACAGATGCAGATTGTGTTCCAGCTTCTGAAAATTGGATTAAAAAAATGCAAGGGGCGTATGAAGACGAAACAGAGATTGTATTGGGTTATGGCGCTTATCATAAAAAACCAGGTTTATTAAACAAGCTCATTCGTTTTGAAACATTTCATACTGCGTTACAATATTTCTCTTATGCCTTGGCAGGCAAACCTTATATGGGTGTTGGTAGAAATTTGAGTTATAAAAAAGAAATATTCTTTAAAAACAAAGGATTCTCTTCTATTAATCAAATACCTAGTGGAGATGATGATTTGTTCATCAATCAAGTAGCCACTGCAGAGAATACAGCTATTTTACTAGATCATGATACGCACACATTAAGTGATGCCAAAAACAGTTGGGGAGAATGGATGACACAAAAATATCGTCATTACTCTACTGGCAAATACTACAAACCCATTCATCAATTTTTATTGGGATTGTATTCATTCTCTTTATTCTTGGTTTATCCTTTGTTGGTATTAAGTATGCTGTTTTTCAACTGGCAATTGGCCGTTGGAGTATTTGCGCTTCGCTTTATTGTTCAAGCAATTGTTTTGTACAAAGGCATGAACAAACTAAATGAAAGGGACTTATATCCATGGTTTTTGTTTTTAGATATTTGGATGTTTTTTTATTACTTATTTACAGTACCTGCAATATGGAAAGCACCCCGCAAAAACTGGAACTAATTACCAAGTATTTCGACGACTTTACGCCCACACAGCTAGAGCAGTTTAGACTATTGGAAGAATTGTACAAAGATTGGAACGCAAAAATTAATGTAGTTTCTAGAAAAGACATTGAAAGCATTTACTTGCACCATGTTTTACATTCCTTAAGTATTGCAGCCATTGCCGACTTTTCTAAAGGAATGAATATCATTGATATTGGCTGTGGGGGCGGATTTCCGGGTGTACCATTGGCCATATTTTTCCCAGACGTGCAATTTCATTTGGTAGATAGTATTGCCAAAAAACTAAAAGTAGTAGATGCGGTTTGCGAAGGAGCAGGAATAAAAAATATCACGACCAAACATACCAGAGCTGAAGATATTACCAATCGAAAATTTGATTTTGCAGTTTCTCGTGCCGTTGCGCCTTTAAAAGAGTTGTTGAAGTGGAGCATGCCCCTCATTAAAAAACCCACTGCACCTATTACAGATGGAGGATTAAGAAATGGATTAATCTGCTTAAAAGGGGGCGACCTAAATCAAGAAATTTTTGAGAGTGGTGCCCGTCCTAAAATGATGCCGATTTTCAAAATATTTCCTGAAACTTATTTTGAAGAAAAATATATTATTCACGTAGCGAAATAAAAAACCGCCCCGATGATTCGAGACGGTTCAAGCTTTTTTCAATTCCTTATTCTGGTATGACCAATTTGTTATTGGTCTTGTTGATATCTGCTAATCGCTGACTAGGATCTATTTCGATTGACTTAATTTCTCCAACTGCCCTACTGGTTGTAAAACTATAATCTGGATGCGTCCATTTCCATGGGGCATGAACCGTAGTAGGCGTTTTAGTTTCTAGCGGCTTTGCTCCATACATTAAATTCAATGGCATATAATGCATTTCTTGTGTGCCATCTTTATAGGTTACCAAAACATCAATAGGCATTGGCATTTTACCTATGCGCTTAATGGTGATACTGGTTTTATTATCTACCATTGCAATATCTCCTACTGCATAATCAATGGTCTTAGTGCTGTAGATCCAATACTCTTTGTACCAATCCAATTCTAAGCCACTTATTTTTTCGGCTATGCGTATAAAATCGTTTGGATTTGGATGTTTGAATTTCCAAGTATTAAAATAACCATGTAAAATTTTATCCCTGGTATCAGCCCCAACTATATAACCCAACTGTTCCATAAAAACCGCTCCCTTACTGTATGCGGATGAAGTAGAAGCAAAATTGGTATTAAAATGATCGGCATGGGTACTAGCAGGTTCTTCGTATCCACTTCTTGCCAAACGATAGTATCCTCCGTATGAACCATTGTACCAAAAACCAGGACTATTTCTTAACATCGCCATTGCTCTAGTACTTGAATAGTCAGTAAATCCTTCATCCATCCAAGCATACAAAGATTCATTGCTTCCTAAAATCATTTGGTACCAGCTATGCATCCATTCATGCACTGCTGTACCAATACTCGCACTCTTTATTAATGTAGCCATTGGATATTCCATACCACCATCTCCACCTTGTACAAAAGTGTAAGTTTTGTAAGGATATGCCCCAAATGTTTTAGCTATAATAGGATAGATTAATGCACAGGTATCTGCCATTTTTTGCCAGCGATTCTCTAATGAATCTACCTGCTTGTATACTACTTTCAATAATGGACCACCAGGAATAGTTCTAGTGATTAATTTGTAATTAGGATCGGCTGCCCACATAAAATCATGCACATTATTGGCCTGCCATTTCCATGTTAAAGTATTCCCAGTAGCTGGTTTTATTTGAACACCTTTTGCCTCATATCCAAACCCTATTTCATTGGCATTTAATAAATCGCCACCTGCTGTAACTAAATATTTTTTATCGATGGTAATATTTACATCAAAGTCTCCCCAAACACCATAAAACTCACGAGCTATATATGGATTAGCATGCCATCCTTGGTAATCGTATTCTACCACTTTAGGGTACCATTGTGCCATACTGTAGCGTATGCCTTCTGCATTGTCTCTTCCACTTCTTCTTATTTGCACAGGTACTTGTGCTTCAAAAGCTACATCCAGGGTAATTTTAGACTTGGGCAAAATAGGTTTAGCCAACACTATTTCTAAAATGGTTTCATGCTCAATTAATTTTTGTGCAACCCCATTGATTAATACAGATTTTACATTTTGGTAGCCAATTTCATCTGGCTTTAATTTGCTGATTCTATCTTTTACTCTGGCATCCCAATCTAATCCATCGTTGTTTCTTCTTGGATCGGCCAATTTGGTTTTCCCTAATTCTCTACTTCTCACATCCATGCTGCTATTGGGCTGAAACGCATTCCAATACAAATGCATAAATACCTTAGTCAGTGTGTCGGGTGATTGATTAAAATAATCAATCTTTTCTGTTCCACTAAATTGGTTGGTGGCTACATTCATGTTCACATTAATCGTGTACTTGATTTTTTGCTGCCAGCGATCTGGCTGTGCAATGATTCCGTTGCTCAATAACAAACATCCTACTAGAAAAGAAAAGCTCAATTTTTGCATGTTCATATTATTATCGTTAGGTAGTAATAGTGTATAAATATATTGCAATAAGTATTAGTCTGCGCCGGCAACTACCAATACAATTTCCCCTTTCACCGATTTTGATTTAAAATAATCGGCAACTTCTTTAAGCGTTCCCCTTTTATTCTCTTCAAATAGTTTGGTGAGTTCTCGAGCAACTGAACAGCTGCGATCCTCCCCAAAATATTGGGCCATATCTTCAAGGGTTTTAACCAGTCGCATGGGGCTTTCATAGAAAATCATGGTGCGCTCTTCTGTTGCTAATTGTTTTAATAAAGTTTGTCTTCCTTTTTTTATGGGAATAAATCCTTCAAAAACAAATCGATTGGTTGGAAGACCACTATTTACTAATGCGGGTACAAATGCAGCAGCACCAGGCAAACACTCTACCCGAATATTTCTTTTGATACATTCTCTCACTAATAAAAAAGCAGGATCCGAAATACCGGGAGTTCCGGCATCGGTAATTAGCGCAACGATTTTGCCTGCTTCTAGCTGGTCAGCCAAATGCGCTACTATCTTATGTTCGTTGTGTTGGTGATAAGGAGAAAGTGGTTTTTGAATATTGTAATGCTGCAATAATTTAGAAGATGTGCGGGTATCTTCACACAAAATCAAGTCCACTAAATTCAACACTTCTAGTGAACGCAACGT
>JAGOGG010000091.1 GCA_017996795.1 Sediminibacterium sp.
GTTAGAAGCATCATTTATTTATGAAGACACACCCGATCAAAGCAAAGCCACTGCAGATGTAAAAAAAGATATGGAGCAAGAAGCGCCCATGGATCGATTGGTTTGTGGAGATGTGGGGTTTGGAAAAACCGAAATTGCCATCAGGGCTGCATTCAAATCGGTGGTAGATGGAAAGCAGGCTGCTGTTTTAGTTCCTACTACTATTTTAGCATTTCAACATTATAAAACATTCAAGGATCGATTAAAAGATTTTCCTGTTACCGTAGATTATATCAACCGTTTTAAATCTGCTAAGGAAAAAAAAGAAACTTTACAAAGAGTAAAAGAAGGTAAAGTAGATATCATTGTAGGCACCCATGGATTACTTGGAAAAGAAGTAGCTTTTAAAGACTTGGGCATCATGATTATTGATGAAGAACAAAAGTTTGGCGTAGGTCACAAAGAAAAATTAAAGACTTTAAAAACAAATGTAGACTGCCTAACATTAACGGCTACGCCCATTCCAAGAACCTTGCAGTTTAGTTTAATGGGAGCCCGGGATTTGAGTATTATTAACACGCCACCTCCCAATAGACAACCCATTCAAACAGAGGTACAAGTGTTTAACCAAGATAATATAAGAGACACTATTTATTTTGAAACAGAGCGAGGAGGTCAGGTATTCTTTATTCATAATAGGGTGCATGGGTTGGCAGAAATGTGTGCCCTTATTCAAGGGCTTTGCCCCGATTTAAGTATTGGGTTTGCGCATGGCCAATTAGAAGGACATGAATTAGAAGAAAGAATTTTCGATTTCATAGAGCGTAAGTACGATGTATTGGTATGTACCAATATTGTAGAGAGTGGAGTAGATATACCTAACGTAAATACCATTATTGTTAACAATGCACATCAATTTGGATTAAGTGATTTACACCAATTAAGGGGTAGGGTAGGTAGAAGCAATAAAAAGGCATTCTGTTATTTGCTTGCCCCGCCTATGAGCACTTTACCTGTTGATTCAAGAAAACGATTGCAAACATTAGAACAATTTAGTGACTTAGGAAGTGGATTCCAGATAGCCATGCGCGACCTGGATATCAGAGGGGCTGGTAATATGTTGGGTGGAGAGCAAAGTGGTTTCATGGCCGAGATTGGTTTTGAAATGTACCAGAAAATTTTAGAGGAAGCCATTCGAGAATTAAAACGAACTTCTTTTAAAGACCTATTTAAAGAGGAGATCAGTAAGCAGGATGATTTTGTAAGTGATTGTACCATAGATACCGATTTAGAAATTTTAATTCCCGATAGTTATGTGGAAAGCATTACCGAAAGACTTTCCTTATATACTCGTTTAGACAGTTGTGAAAATGAAGCCGAGCTGCAATCATTTCATGTAGAAATGCTGGATCGTTTTGGTCCAATGCCAGCATCAGTAGAGGATTTATTTACTACAGTTCGGTGCCGTAAGTTGGCTGTAGACTTAGGTTTCGAAAAAATGACTTTGAAGGAAGATACCCTTCGTTGCTATTTTATCAATAGACCTGATTCCCCTTATTTTGAATCTGAATTGTTTAAAGAAGTGTTGGCTTATTTGCAAACGGGCACCAATAAGGGAAGATTAAAGCAAACAGGGAAAATGTTCTTAATGGTGGTAGAACCTATCAAGGGAATGGAAGAAATGCATGGCTTCTTACAGAAAATGCATGCAACCGTAATTGCGCAATATAAAAAAACCCCGAACTAGTCGGGGCTCTCAAAAAAATCAGGTGGAACTAGAATCCTTTTTTAGCAACGCCATCTGCAATTGCTTGTAAAGCTTTTGCTTCACTTAAGATTGCTGCCATTTTATTTCCTTTACCATCATGACCGCCAGCCATGTAGCCGCCTTTTGCTGTTCTTGTTACTACTGCATCTTGCATTGGAACATTTTTTTCCTTTGTTTTAAGGCAGTATGCTTTAATCATTTTTGAAGTGTCCATTGTTTGTTGAATTTAATTTTTAGTAATAGGGTACCGGGTTAGTAATACAAGTTAATGTTTTTTTCTATTATACGTCTATTCTAGCGTATTTAGCATGACTTTCGATGAATTCCCTTCTAGGGGCAACATCGTCTCCCATCAACATACTAAAGATTCTGTCGGCTTCAGCAGCACTTTCAATCGTAACACGTTTAAGCGTTCTACGAGCAGGGTCCATCGTGGTTTCCCACAATTGCTCTGCGTTCATTTCACCCAATCCCTTATATCGTTGAATGGTAACGCTGTCTTCCTTACCTGCACCCAGTCTTTCAATAAGGGCCTTGCGCTGCTCTTCGCTGTAAGCATATTCTTGTTCCTTGCCTCTTTTAACCAAATACAAAGGCGGTTGTGCAATGTATACACAGCCCTGTTCTACCAATTCCTTCATATATCTGAAAATAAAAGTAAGAATCAAAGTAGCAATATGCGAGCCGTCTACGTCGGCATCGGTCATAATAATCAACTTATGGTAGCGAAGTTTGGCTGTATTCAAGGCTTTAGGATCTTCAGGAGTACCTACTGTAACACCTAGTGCAGTGTACATATTGCGAATCTCTTCGTTTTCGTAGATTTTGTGCTCCATGGCTTTTTCTACGTTCAAGATTTTACCTCTTAATGGTAAAATGGCTTGATAGCTTCTATCTCTACCTTGCTTGGCTGTACCACCCGCCGAGTCTCCCTCGACCAAGTACAACTCACATTTAACCGGATCTTTTTCACTACAATCAGCCAATTTACCTGGAAGTCCGCCCCCAGTTAAAACAGTTTTGCGTTGAACCATGTCCCGTGCTTTTTTTGCTGCAACACGGGCTTGGGCCGCTAATATAATTTTAGAAATAACTTGCTTGCTTTCTCTTGGGTTCTCCTCTAAATAGGCTTCTAATGCACGAGCAACGGTAGTTTGAACAACTCCACTTACTTCACTGTTTCCCAATTTGGTTTTGGTTTGCCCTTCAAACTGTGGCTCAGGTACTTTAACAGAGATAATGGCGCTTAAGCCTTCTCTGAAATCGTCTCCCTCAACGGTTACTTTGGCTCTTTCAAACAAACCCTCTTTATCACCATAACTTTTGAACACCCTAGTAAGTGCTTGACGGAAACCGGTTACGTGTGTACCACCTTCAATGGTATTGATATTGTTAACGTAAGAGAAAATATTTTCTTTAAAATCGTCATTATAAGTGAGTGCAACTTCAACCGCAACATTGGTGGTTTCATCATGCCCTTCTACAAATAATGGGGCATTCAATATGGGGTTTCTGTTGGCGTTCTTGTCGAGCATTTGCACAAACTCAATAATACCGCCTTCGCTATAGAAGTGGCTGCTGTATGCATTTCCAGCGTCATCTAGTTCTCTTAAATCAGTAAGAGTGATATTGATTTTACGGTTCAAGAAAGCCAACTCTCTCAACCTGCCTTCTAAGATTTCTCTACGATAAACGGATTCTTGAAAAATAGACAAATCGGGCCAAAAATGTACTTTAGTTCCAGTGACGCTGCTGGTGCCAATTTCTCTTACTGGATATTTAGGGATACCAATGCCGTACTCTTGTTCAAATATTTTTCCTTCTCTTTGAACAGTCACCAATAGTTTGGTACTAAGTGCGTTCACACAACTTACTCCCACACCATGCAATCCACCAGATACTTTATAGGTGTTTTTATCGAACTTACCACCAGCGTGTAATACCGTCATTACTACTTCTAGGGCACTTCTTTTTTCCTTGGTATGCATGGCAGTAGGAATACCTCTACCATCATCCTGAACACTAATTGAATTGTCTTCGTGAATGGTTACAAAAATATTTTTACACCACCCAGCCAAAGCCTCATCAATTGAGTTATCTACCACTTCATATACCAAGTGATGCAATCCTTTCACACCCACATCACCAATGTACATGGCGGGTCTTTTTCTAACTGCTTCTAATCCTTCGAGTACCTGAATACTATCTGCTCCATAATTCTTATTCTCAGCAGCATGTTGTTTATCTAGTTCTTCGCTCATAAAGTCTTGTCTATCTTGCGTTTTAGTTCAATTCTGCAAGCTGACAAATGTACTTAATTTAGGGGGGATTTTAACTGGTTTAATACCCTAGTTTTCCCCATTAACAAAGGCTTATTTGCCAAATAGATGTTTATACATTAATTTTGCTGGTGCATGAATGCAGTAATGGACATATTAAAGCAGGCTCAGAAGGGTGGAATTGATGCCAATATGGATTTGTTGTACAAAAAAGAGCAACATATTCCAGGTTCTATTCAATACACCATCCGTCGTTATTATGCCCAGCATCCATGGGTGGCCGATGATAGTGGAATGATGGTTTATCATTACAATGAAAAGAAGCCCAAAGAAAACTATTTAGAACTCCGTTTTTGTATAACAGGGAACAGGTATTGCGCCGAAAGAAGTTGTGGAATGTGCAATGAATTGCCTACCATGAATTGTAGTGGCAGAACGCAAACCTTAGATGTGTTCACTTTCCATTTTACTTCTAGTTTTTTGAAACAGTTTGTACACAATGTAAAGTTGGCCAATAGAAAAGATGAAGTGTTGGCCTTTAAACATCCAAATGCTTTTACCAAGTTATTTCCACTATGTGTAAGAAATAGAAATGTTTTAGACGCATTGTTGAACCATAGTTACGCAGGTTCAATGGAAAATATTTACGTGAATGCCAAAGTGCATGAATTGCTATTGTACAGCATGGATTGTTTGGTGCACGAAAAAGAAGAAGGATTTGCTTGTAAATTTTTAGCAGACGAAAGTGGTAAAGAGAGAATTTACCAAGCTCGTGATATTTTGTTGCAACATATTGGTGACCCTATCACCATTAAAGAGCTTAGTAGAAAAGTAGCCATGAATGAGTGTTACTTGAAGAAAGGCTTTAAAGAGGTATTTGGCACCACAATTTTCGATTTCTATCAACAACAAAGAATGGAACATGCCAAGTATTTGTTGTACGAGAAAAGCTTAAGCGTTACCGATGTTTCTGCATTATTAGGATACTCTTCCATCTCCCATTTTTCTGCTGCATTCAAGAAACATACAGGCTTAAAGCCTTGCGAATTACTTAAGTAAGTTTAGTTATAAACCATTCCAACCCTTGATGGTAATGGATTGTACCGTAGTGCCTGAAGCAGTAGATTCATATACACGTTGATCTACTAAGCCAATTCCTTTTGCATACGATAGCTCTGCTTGTAGGTTCAAAGGCGAATAAGTAGTAGCTCCATCCAATTTTAATAATAACTCTCTTTTTACGGTGATGATATCGGTATAGAGGGTACCTAATAAGGACATTTGTCTGCCTTTATATAAGGTGGTTATTCTCAATTTAGCCCAACCATATTGTAGGGTGCCATTGATATTTGCGCCAACATACAAACTGTCTGTATCATAAAACTGGCCAGGGTTTTTGCTTTCGTCTAAGTAAGCAAAATCCATTTTTAGATTGTTCACAATGGTATCGTAAATGTAGAGGTAATCGAACTCTGGTGTTCCATATTGAAAATACTTTCCTGCACCATCTTTTCGTAAAAAAACTTGATCGCCAATATTAGTGGTATAGCGGGTATAATTTCGGGTTGCTGATTGATATATCTGCGGGTATAATCCACTAGAAATGGTTGACCTAAATTCAGGTATTAAACTACCGCCGACTGCAGGGAAAGCAGGAGTCAATTCATAATTGATATAGCCATTGGCAGTGATTGGTAAATAATCGGTGCTACTGGATCCATTGTTTACAGAACCAATGGTAGTTATATCAAAAAAGCAAGTGCTGTTTCCAAAATTAACTTGAAATGTAAATGTGCCTGGTAAGATGGGGCTGCCTTTTCCTTTTAGTTTAATGGTGTTGGCACCCTGTACAAAAGCAAAACCAGAATCCCTAAACCACATGCCATTTACGGTGTCTGTAAAAATGGTATACTTGCCCTGAGTGGTAAAATTAACCGATAAAAGTACATAATTGCTGTCGGTAAGTGTTTCTAATTCTTTGTATTGTCCCTTGATTGTAGCTGATTTGCATACACTAGAACTATCAAGTAAACTTCCGGTGGCTATGCCCCCAAAACCGGGTCCTTCGGTACTCAATTCTTTTGAACATGCCGCCAATAATGAAGCCATTAAAACGAACAAGCATAAAAAATGTACAATCCTTTTCATTCTAATAAAGATATAAGTTATGCTAATAATGCAGCCTGAGGATTCAATTTAGCATTTTCAGATAAGAGCTGAATATTATTTAACGTTGTTGTAGCAATTTGTTCCATGGCTTCCTGTGTAAAAAATGCCTGGTGTGCGGTAATCAACACGTTTGGAAAACTCATTAAACGTTGAATTTCGTCGTCTTGTATAATGTCTTCGGATAAGTTTCTAAAAAATAATTTTTCCTCTTGTTCATACACGTCAATTCCTAAAGCGCTTATTTGCCCCGACTTAAGCGCTTTGATGGTATCATGTGTATTAATCAACCCGCCTCTGCTTGTATTAATTAACACCACACCCGGTTTCATTAAAGCAATCGTGTCTTTATTAATCAAGTGTTTGGTTTGTTCATTCAAAGGGCAATGCAATGAAATAATATCTGCCTTTAATACATCCATCAAGGGCTGATAAACTACCCCATCCAATTCCATCTCCTTATTAGCAATTAAATCAAATGCCACCACTTTACAACCAAAACCCAGCATGATTTTGCAAAATGCTTTACCAATATTTCCTGTTCCAATTACACCAATGGTTTTCCCATGCAGATTAAAGCCCAGTAATCCCTGTAAGGAAAAATTTTGTTCTCGAACCCTATTATAAGCTTTATGGGTTTTTCTATTTAATGTGAGCAACATGGCCACCGCATGTTCGGCTACTGCTTCTGGAGAATAAGCTGGCACTCTGCAAACCCTTATTCCTGCCGCTTTTGCGGCTTCAATGTCAACATTATTAAATCCTGCGCAACGCAGTGCAATAATTTTGGTTTTACCTGTTGCCAATTTTTGAATTACGCCAGCCGTTACTTTATCGTTTACAAAAACACAAACTGCATCTGCCCCGGCAGCTAATTCGGCGGTCTGTTCACTCAATGGGAAGTCTATAAATACTAATTCGTGTTTGTTTTGGTTAAATTGGGTAAAAAAAGACTTATCATAAGGCTGCGCACTAAAAAATACCAATTTCATACCCAAATATACCGATAGAAGGCCATTGCTAAAGCCTAGGCTTTGGATTTTTATTCGTGGTAGTATCCGTACCTTTGCACGAATTTTTTTAACAAGCTATCCGCAGAATATCATGAGTGCAAAGTATGCAGAGTTTTCGGGGTTAAACTTACCAGCAATAGAGCAAGAAATATTGGCCAAGTGGAAGGCAGAATCTGCTTTTGAAAAAAGCATTGATTTGAGGGAAGGAAAAAAGCCCTTTGTGTTTTTTGAAGGACCCCCAAGTGCCAATGGAATGCCAGGTATTCACCATGTCATTTCAAGAACCTTGAAAGACATGGTTTGCCGTTACAAAACCATGCAAGGGTTCCAGGTAAAAAGAAAAGGTGGTTGGGATACCCATGGTTTGCCTGTAGAATTAGGGGTAGAAAAAGAATTGGGTATTACCAAAGAAGATATTGGTAAAAAAATTTCCATTGAAGACTATAACCAAAAATGTAGGGAAGCGGTTTTACGATACAAAAAAGAATGGGATGATATTACTACCAAAATGGGTTATTGGGTAGACTTAGAGAAGCCCTATGTTACTTTTGAAAACAATTACATTGAAACACTTTGGTGGATATTGAGTACCCTTTACAAAAAAGGATTCTTATATGAAAGCGTAAGTATTCAACCCTACTCACCAGCTGCTGGAACGGGATTGAGTTCGCATGAATTAAATCAACCCGGTACTTACAAAGACGTTAAAGATACTTCTGCAGTGGCCATGTTTAAAGCAACACAAGCTTCTTTAGACAATAGCAAATGGTTTGCAGGGGTTGATCAAAACTTACTGGAAAGCAAAGCCGTTTTCTTCATGGCTTGGACCACCACACCATGGACCCTCCCTTCTAATTTAGGATTAACCGTAGGACCGAATATTGACTATGTATTGGTTAAAACATTTAACCCATACACTTTTTTACCAGTGAATGTGATTTTGGCTAAAGCTTTACTGGGTAAGTATTTCAAGCCAGAAGGAGAGAATGGTTCTTTTGAAGAATTCAATGAAAAAACCAAGTTATTGCCTTGGACTATTTTAGCCAATTTTAAAGGTGCTGAAATAGAAGGGATGGAATACGAACAATTATTGCCCTATGCATCCAATTCATTAGAAGCCATTTTTGCCATCACCCCAGATGCAAAGCCTTTCAAAATCATTAGTGGAGATTTTGTAACGACCGA
>JAGOGG010000092.1 GCA_017996795.1 Sediminibacterium sp.
GCGGTTTTCCAAAAATTAAATAATGATGGCTTTAGACCAGAAGAGCAAGCGAAGCGAAATGAAGAAGCAAGAAAAGAACAGGGTCATATTATTAAATAACAAAAAATGAAATACCAAAAATATATTTTCAAACCAATCTTTTTTGCTCTATTGATTTCATTTTTTAGTTCATGTAATAATGAAATAAAGTTTGACAAAGTGAAATGGGATGAAAAGCCTGATTTAGTCTTTACGCCACCTTATCGTAAAAAAATGCTTAAGGACTTAACTACTAACCACAAATTAGTAGGGCTGAAATATTTAGAAATTATCAGACTTTTGGGAGCGCCTAATTTTCAGGATAGCGCCACTGCTTCTTTCGGCTATGATATTATTATTAATTATGATTCAGATGTTGACCCTATTTATACTAAGACACTTAATTTTACTATTTCGAAAGATTCTGTAATAATTTCATTTAAAGTGAATGAATGGAAAAAGTAAATAATAAAAACCCCGTTAAGCATCTAATTTTCGGGGCCTTTTAGTACATTGTCTCATCTGCACCCTATATTTTATCCCTAATTGTATCTAATTTTAATGACAATATTGAGTAATTACATTGAAAATCTTTATTCATATATGGGCTCGGACAAAATTATTTCTTATTAAATTTGTTACGTTATGACAACTACCACTTTTATTACTGACCAGAAGGGGAAAAAAATATCTGCTGTGCTGCCTATTAAAGCTTACAAGCAACTGCTCGAAGAACTAGAGGAGCTAGAAGATATACGGGCCTACGATAAAGCAAAAGCAAAAAAAGAAAAACCCATCCTTTTAAGAGATGCCATACAACAAAGAAGAAAAAAAGCAAAAGCCTAAGTATACCGTTCTCATCTTACCTTCTGTGCAGAAGCAACTCGATAAACTACCTAATAATACAGCCACTCGCATAGAAGATAAAATGATGGAACTTGAATCTGAACCAAGGCCATCGGGTTGTAAAAAACTTAAAGGACGCAATGCCTACCGCATACGCATCGGAGATTATAGAGCTATATATGATATAATCGATAACAAACTCATCATCACCGTTATTAATGTAGCTCATCGTAAAGATGTTTACCAATAGTAATCTTCCATACCCAAGAGGTGTGGTAAAAAGAACACAAAAAGCTGTTGAGCAGTTGGAAGATCTTTTGTATAGCTAAAATACTTCGTTGCTCGCACTTGTAATTTAGTGAGGTTGGTCTTGATTGGTTCAATTTTAACCTCTTTAAGAATTATGACGCAATAAAAAATCCCGGCTACCTGAGGCAACCGGGACTTTTCACCCCTATTAAATTATTTTCAATTTAAATCACAAACCCATCAGGCAATATCGCCGTCTTTTTAACCACTACAATACCATCTTTAACGGTGTAGAGTGGATGATCGGTATTGGCTAAATGACTGCCGCCATTAATTCTTACATCGTTGCCTATTCTACAGTTTTTATCGATGATGGCGTCTTTGATATAGCAACGCTCTCCTATTCCAATTTTAGGGAGACCCTTGCTGGTATTTAGCTCCATCTCTTCAAGTGTTTCATAATAATCATTACCCATAATATAGGTACTTACTACGGTGGTACCATGCCCAATTCTGGAACGGATACCTACTACACTTTGTTCTATTCGGCTCGCATGAATAATAGAGCCTTCTGCAATAATGGTTTTCTCTAAAGTAGTGCCACTAATTTTAGCCGGGGGCAACATTCTTGCTCTACTGTAAACTGTTTTATTATTATCGAATAAGTTAAAAAGAGGTACTTCTTGTGTTAAAGCAAGGTTGGCTTCATAGAAAGAATAAATATTACCAATATCGGTCCAGTAACCATCGTATTGGAAGCTCGATACTTTGTAATTTCCTATTGAGTCCGGAATAATTTCTTTTCCAAAATCAGTAGCAGTAGGATGCGCTTCATTCAATAATTTATCTAGGATCTTTTTATTGAAAATATAAATACCCATAGATGCTAAATAGTTTCTACCCTGCCCTTGCATATCGGCACCGGTATCACTTACCCAGTCTGGTAAAATATCTTTCTTAGGCTTTTCAATAAATGAAGTGATTACATTCTCATCATTGGTTTTTAAAATACCAAATTCAGGTGCATCTCTATCATCTACGGGAATCGTGGCAATGGAAATATCGGTTTGACTACTTATATGATTCTTCAACATATCACCAAAATCCATTTGGTACAATTGATCACCACTCAAAATCAAAATATAATCATACTCTAAATTAGAAATATGTCTCAGCGATTGTCTTACCGCATCTGCTGTTCCCTGAAACCATCCCGGGTTATCAGGCGTTTGCTCTGCCGCCAATATATCTACAAAGCCAGTACTGAACGCACTAAAGTGATACGTGTTTTTAATATGCTTATTTAATGAAGCAGAATTAAATTGTGTTAATACAAACATGCGGTTGATGCCACTGTTGATACAGTTACTAATAGGAATATCCACTAATCGATATTTACCTGCAATAGGTACGGCTGGCTTAGACCTGCTAGCTGTTAGTGGAAAAAGTCGCGTACCTGCTCCACCCCCTAATATTACTGCCAAAACGGATTGCGAAAATGTTTTCATATAACTGATAGCTTATTTGATATTGATTTGAAATTAACTTATTTATTTTAAACTTTGGTAAACTTGTCTATACTCAGACACAGTACTCTCCCAACTATGATCTATCTGCATCATGTATTTGCGCATCCACTCCATATGTTTTTTGTCTTGGTAAACCGATACGCCTCTTCCAATAGAATAAGCCAAATCATCAATGGTGGCATTGTTAAATCGTATACCAAAGCCATCGGTATCCCCCATATCGGTTACTGTATCTTTTAATCCACCTGTACTTCTTACTACAGGTACTGTTCCATACCGCATGGCATACATTTGATTAAGCCCACAGGGTTCTACCCTACTTGGCATCAACAAGAAGTCGGCACCGGCATAAATTAAATGGCTCAATTGTTCATTGTATCCTATATAAGCATTGTAAATACCTTGGTATTCATTGGTCATTTGTTGCAGCTCCCATTCAATGCTGGTTTCACCACTTCCTAAAATTAAAAAACAGGCATTCCCTTGAGTTTGATATATGGCTGTTCTAATGGCATCAGGCAAAATATCTGCCGCTTTTTCGCCCACCAATCTTCCAATAAAAACAAAGAGCGGTTTGGTGATATCTAAACCAAATTGATCGCAAAGTATTTTCTTGTTTTGTTCTTTACCCTTGGTAACTGTTTTAACTGTAAAGCGGTTCTCTATATAAGTGTCGGTTGATGGATTCCAAACCTCATTGTCTATGCCATTTAGAATGCCCGCACATTTGCCTTTCTCAAACTCGAACAAAGCTTCTAATCCATTGGCATTTTCTCTTAGCTCATCCATATAACTCCAGCTAACTGTAGTTACTTTATCGGCACATTTTACGCCAGATGCTAGGGGATTAATGCGGCCTGCCCAGTCAAGCATTCCGCGCTTCCATAGATCCCACCGTGGTATATAGAGGCTTTTATCCCACCCCATCCAACCTTGGTACTGACCGTTGTGGATGGTTACCACCGTTGAAACAGCTGCCAAGTGTTGAAAGTCGTAACAATATTTCATCATGAACGGAATCAATGCCGTGTGGTGATCGTGACAATGAACTACATCAGGCTGATGCTCCCACCTACTGATCCAACTTACCACTGCTATTTGGAAAGCGGTAAAACGCTCTGCATCGTCATCATAGCCATATATTTTCTGTCGATCTAATAACCCATTGATATCAATTAAAAAAAGGTCGAAGCCCAATTTATTGGTAGGTTCTTTAATTACGGTGAAATCAAAATACCAGTTGCCTAAATTGGCACTGCCTTTGAAATCGACGGTCCAATCATTTTCATACAAGAACTTGGTTCTATACATGGGCATAATCACTTTGGCAATATCCCCCGACTTGCATTGGTACTTGGGTAATGCGCCAACTACATCGCCCAATCCACCTGCTTTGGCAACTGGATAACACTCGGCACTAACATGTATAATTTCCATAGAAATACATTAAAACTTCAATTTTCAAGATAACCAATAAAGCGATTCCATCAAATTACCATTTTAAAATTTTTCCTTCAACCATTTATTCCTATTTTCCATACCTATAAAAACGAACGATTGATATGAGTCAGACCAAACAGCCCACCAATACTGGTGCATTAGCCACCCTTGTCATTGTATTTTTCTTCTGGGGATTTATTGCTGCATCAAACAGCATTTTTATCCCATTTGCTAAAACCCATTTTCAACTCAATCAATTTGAATCTCAATTAATAGGTTCTGCATTTTATGGCGCCTACTTTATTGGATCATTGATTCTATTCATTTTATCTAATCTTTTTGGTTATGATATTTTAAATAAGATTGGCTATAAAAAAGGAATCATTTATGGATTAGGTATTTCAGTAGTTGGTGCGTTGTTGATAATTCCTTCTGCCAATGCCAATTCTTTTCCTGCCATTCTTGGTTCATTTTTTATTGTTGCATTAGGATTCTCATTGCAACAAACATCTGCTCAACCTTTTGCCATTACATTGGGTGATCCCTCTACTGGTTCACACCGTTTAAATTTAGCAGGTGGCATCAATTCGCTGGGAACCACGCTGGGACCCATTATTGTGAGTTTCTTTTTATTTGGCTCAGTAGGTAATGCCAACTCAGAAGTGACTGTAACCAATATCAATACCTTGTATTTGATTGTTGCGGGTGTATTTGCTGCAGTGGCTTTATTCTTTGCATTTTCAAAATTACCTGAAGGCAAAAACGATGAAAAATTTGAGAAAGCCAATAAAGCAGCTTCTTCTTTATTGATGATGACTTTTCTAATTGGCCTCATCATTATTGTTGGACAGTTCACTGAAGTACCTAAATTAACTTTGTTATTGTTATCACTTATATCAGTAGTAGGAATTTTGTTTTATTCCAATAACCAAGCGGTAAAAAATCCAACTGGTTGGGGTGCTATGAAATACCAACAACTGATTTATGGTATGATTGGTATTTTTGTTTATGTGGGTGTAGAAGTGACCATCGACAACAACTTCGGGGCTTTGTTAAGAATTCCAGGATACTTAACAGAAGCAGGTTTAGAAGAAAGTCAAATTTCTAAATACGTTTCTCTTTATTGGGGTAGCTTAATGATTGGTAGATGGACCGGTGCCATCAGCGTATTTAATTTAAAGGGCATGGGTAAAACCATTGCCACCATCATTGTTCCCTTCTTTGCATTTGGTGTAGTGTTGTATGTAAACAATTTATACGGTAGTGATGTATCCGATTTGTTTGGATACGCAGTATATATTGCGTTAGCCATCGCAGCCTTTTTTTATGGACAAGAGAAGCCTGTTAAAACCTTAATTGCGGTTTCTGCATTGGCTACAGCTGCTATGTTAATTGGTGTATTTACCAATGGATTGATTTCTGTGTATTCATTTATGGCAGGTGGTCTTTGTTGTTCGGTAATGTGGCCTTGTATATTTTCTTTGGGTGTGGGTGGATTAGGAAAGTACACCAGCCAAGGCTCTGCATTTTTAATCATGATGATTTTAGGTGGGGCGATTATTCCACCATTGCAAGGTGCCATTGGAGATAACTCCGCAGTAGGCATGCACCAATCTTATTTATTAGCTGCTGCATGTTTTGCATTTTTAATTTACTTAGCCATCAAAATGAAGAATGTGTTAAAAGCACAGGGCTTAGATTTTGATGCGCAAGTTGGCGGTGGTCATTAATCATTTGAAAGAACGCTATATGAATAGTAAAAAAGACAACAGAACTGGTTCTACTGCCATGGAGCAATTGGCAGTAGGCATAGATATTGGTGGTACTGGCACCAAGTATGGAATTGTAGATAGAGTAGGAAACTTATTGTTTTCTGGCGAAATGAGTACCCGAAATCACCTTGAAGTGATGCCATATATTGATGAACTTTATGAAAATATTGCTCCCTTAATTGAGCAAGCTGGTGGGCCTGGAAGAATTAAAGGAATAGGCATAGGTGCACCCAATGGAAACTATTATAAAAATACCATTGAGTATGCGGCCAACTTACCTTGGAAAGGCATTATTCCATTTGGTAAAATGGTAGAAGACAAATTTAAATTGCCTGTTGTTTTAACCAATGATGCCAATGCTGCTGCCCTTGGAGAAATGATGTATGGTGCTGCACAAGACATGCAAGACTTTATCATGATTACCCTTGGCACAGGTGTAGGAAGTGGTATTGTAGCCAATGGAAAATTAATTTATGGACACGATGGATTTGCAGGAGAATTAGGCCATACCATCATTATACCAGACGGAAGATTGCATGAAGGCACTGGCAAAAGAGGTTCTTTAGAAAGTTATGCATCTGCAACAGGCGTTAGACTAAACGCTTTAGAGTTCTTAGAAAAAAGCACCAAGTCGAGCTTATTAAGAGCCATCCCTACCGATAAAATTGATTCTAAAAAAGTACATGAAGCCGCTTTGGAAGGAGATGAATTAGCCAAAGAAATATTTGATTACACAGGTAAAATATTGGGAATGGCATTGGCCAATTTCGTCATGTTCTCTAGCCCAGAAGCCATTGTATTATTTGGTGGATTAACCAAAGCAGGCGACTTTATTTTAAAGCCAACGCGTGAACATATGGAAGCCAATTTGATTCAAGTATTTCAGAACAAAGTAAAAATATTGGTAAGCCATTTAAAGGAATCGGATGCGGCTATTTTAGGCGCTTCTGCCCTTGTTTGGGAGATGAAATAATAAATACAGCTGGAACCGGGCGTTGCCCGGTTTTATCGCTGGGCTTAATTGTTTCTTTTCCATTTACCAACATGGTACTGCTTCCGCCTCCATCTAAATTCAACGCTTCCACACAGCCTACTGATTGCATCAATTGGGCTAATTGAATAAGATTCGCGCCTTCTGCAATGCCAGGATTTCTTCCCTCAACAACCATTACTATGATATGTCCATCGGTTGTATAACCCATGGCAGTTCTAGGATGTTTGTCGTTGATTTGTTTGCCCGCAAAACGTTGTTCTTCGTTATTCGAAATCTTAATTTGACCGTCTTGTATTAATACAGGGCCTCCCGCAACAGCCGTTTGCATTTTCCATTTTTTAAATATTGCAATGGCGGGTAATTGAGCGCGCGTTAAAACAGCAATACTGTCTTTAAAATGGGGCACAGCCTGTTGAGCTGCCAAAGGATATTTAGCTGAGCTGTCTGTAAACAACCAAGCAATATCAGCCTTTCTTCTTTTACTAATACCAATGGCCCCAGCAAATGAATGACGATAGGTGAAAGTATCTTTTCCTCTTAGTGCTGTGCTATGAATATTATAAGCCAAGAGCTGCCCATTATTCACTACTGCATTGAGATTGCGATTTTGAACAAATTCAAAAAAAGTAGTATTCACCACTAATAATGGAGCATTATTTTGTTGATGATATTCCGTAGGAGTATATCGCTTTCCATTTCCTACAGCAACAGAAAAATCAAGTGACCTTTCTTTTAAAGGGGCTATTAAATAAAATGCTTTATTGGGCTTTCCATTGATAGAATCGTTGGAGTAGAAAACATGAACATTATTAGGTAATGGACCAAATATACTGTCTACATTGATCCAACTCACTTGCCCTAGCACCGCAAGTGGTGCTAGAAATAATAAGCAAAGCAACCTATGCATGAACTGCTTTTTCCATTCTCCATTTGTTTACGCCATATCCTGGTATCACATGTTTTTCGCTATGGTAAGATGATCGTACCAATGGACCACTTTCTACATAATCAAAACCAATGCTGTAGCCTATTTCTCTAAGCTCGGCAAACTCATCGGGATGTACAAATCGTTGAACAGGCAAATGTTTTTTAGTGGGTTGAAGGTATTGGCCTAAGGTTAATACATCGGTTCCAACCGCAACCAAATCTTTCATAGATTGAACAATCTCCTCTTTGGTTTCACCTAGCCCTAACATCATACCGGTTTTAGTGCGCATCCCTCCTTTCTTCAATGTCTCTAACACTTCTAAACTTCTTCTATATTTTGCTTGAATTCTTACTTGCTTAGTAATGCGTTCCACTGTTTCCATATTATGGCTCACTACTTCTGGAGCAGCTTCAATGATGCGCTGAATCTGGTCTTTAAATCCCCTGAAATCTGGAATTAATGTTTCTAAAGTGGTAGTTGGATTAAGTGCTTTAACTGCTTTAATGGTATTGTACCAAATAATAGAGCCTCCATCTTTCAATTCATCTCTGTCTACACTAGTAATAACCGCATGCTTCACTTTCATTAAGTGAATGGCTT